>JAZBNV010000171.1:0-18040 GCA_036350795.1 Marinilabiliaceae bacterium | reverse complement strand
TTATCTCGATTACAGCCAATAAGAACTATTGGTAAGACAGATAAAAGTATAATTTTTTTTATAAACATTATAGTGGGATTAAAATTTGATATTCATGCAATTATGGATTTAGAAATCATAAACAATAATATTATGCTCAGCTTCATTAGCACAAAATGTGTAAATGCGATTATGCAGCTCGTCAATTGCAAAATGGGACACATATCTGTTGTCTGCAAATATGTATTTCTTAATTGGATTGCCATCGGAGTCAAAGACAAGTAAACTAATATCCTTGTATTTCTTTGTCTGAAATAAATCATCTTCTAAATTATCTAAATTTAAGGCATACAATAAGCCGTCTTTAGTTTTTAACTCGTTAACAAAAAAGTAAGGGTCTGATGTTGCAACTTTGTTTTGTAAGACATCAATAAGTTCTTCCCTGGGACTAAAAATTGTTGATTTAATGTAGTTACCGTTTAAGTCAAAATAGTGAACTTCACCCATTTGTATTGCTGAGGCAGCAATATACTGTTCTTCAATATTAACAGAGCAAAATGAATAATATATCATGAATCTGTGAGCATCATCAAAAGATAAGCCAAGATCAGGTAAATGCGGTATAACTTTAGTTTCTTTTGTCCTGTTATTATATATAAGAAATCTGCCATCCTGTGATTCTGGTCGAGGGAAAAAGGTGGCCACTAAAATGGAATCACTATAATAAAACAGAGAATTTACACTATAACCAATTTGCGGTATTAATATCTGTTCATTTATATGCTTATAATCATTTACAGTCTCAATTATATCTAAGAATGTCAATCTGTTGCGACCTGAATCGTAAATATATACTATAGGATGATTGTTATCGGGGTCATACTCGATCTGACCTGTAAATACCGGATCTAAAAATTCACCCGGGGCCCGGCCTTTAGTCACTGTTTTAGCTAAAAGCTTGTGAGAATTAGTGCTGTATATGCTAATAAATCTTTCATCAGCAGAACTAATATGACTTTTTAAAAGTATTAAGAATGAATCAACAACACTTATAAAAACATGCCCCTTTGAGTAAGCTTCAATAGTATTCGCAGGATATCCTGTTAATTCAGTGGTAACCGGGAACTCATCGACTATTATGTCTTTGTGTTTTTTTTGTTCATCACTGCAGCCAATAAAAATAATTAGCAAAACCGATATAATTATTATTCTTTTTGCAAACATATTCGTGTGTTTTTAGATTGAAATTCTTGCATTTATAATAAATAGAGTATGGAATAAGAAAAGTCCATACTGTATTATTACCAGGATGATCTTTCTAATCTTCACCAAATCTAAATTTACCTTTTTAAACATATTCAGTGTAATATTCAACTATATCAATAAGCAACATAGGTTGCGCCAAGATTCAGACTTAATCTTTCACAGGTACACTGAAAATATAATCTTACTTCGTTATTAGACTTTGGTTTAAACAAATATAAAAAGAAAAGAAAAGAAAATCATTTATTATTACAACAATCAGGATAAACAAGATAGAAATTGCCCTGGGGATTACAGACTGAATATCCACTATCCAATTGTCAAAGACCAGAACCAGAAACCAGAAACCAGAAACCAGGAACCAGCTAACACCATTCTACATCCCCATGCTCCATGCTCCATGCTCCTTGCTCCATGCTCCTTGCTATTTCCGGATATTATAAGGTTCTACCAAAATTTTTAATTAAACAGGCTGGATTTATCTCATATTACCATTGTCCTGTTATTTTCAGTCATTTATACTAATTTTGCCAGAAACATAATTTCTTATGAAAATCAACGATATCACATTAACTGAGGATTATAAGCCAGGTCCGGACAGGTATGAAAAAATGAAATATCGCCGCTGTGGAAGGTCAGGGATTATGCTGCCTGAGCTTTCCCTTGGACTCTGGCATAATTTCGGACATGCCGGTAACCTGGTCGAAGGCCGGAAGATCCTCAGAAGGGCTTTTGACCTGGGCATTACACATTTCGACCTTGCGAATAATTATGGCCCACCATACGGTGCCGCAGAGGAAAATTTCGGTCTCCTGCTTAAAAAAGACTTTCTTCCGTACCGTGATGAGCTGCTTATATCTTCCAAGGCCGGTTATGATATGTGGAAAGGTCCCTACGGCAACTACGGCTCGCGCAAATACCTGATAGCCAGCCTGGACCAGAGTCTCAAACGCATGGGACTGGATTACGTGGATATTTTCTACCACCACAGGCCCGATCCTGACACTCCGCTTGAAGAAACAATGGGAGCCCTGGATCAGATTGTAAGGAGCGGTAAGGCTCTCTATGTCGGTATAAGCAATTACCCTGCCGATACAAGCTCCAGGGCTATAAAGATTCTCAGGGATCAAAAGACTCCTTTTATAATACACCAGGCCAGGTATTCTCTTTTTGACAGGTGGGTGGAAAAGGGACTTACAAAAGTACTTGGAGAGGAAGGAATTGGACTGATAGCCTTTTCTCCCCTGGCACAGGGCTTACTTAGCGACAGGTACCTGGATGGTATACCCGAGGGGTCGAGGGCAGCAAAAGACCTGGCCTACCTGGGTCCGGATGATGTAAATGCCAAACTTGACAGTATTAAAAAACTGAATAAAATAGCAGAAAGCAGGTCGCAGACCTTAAGCCAGATGGCTATAAGCTGGTTACTCAGGGAGAAGCATGTTACATCTGTACTTGTAGGAGTAAGCAGCGTAAATCAACTCGAGAATAATTACAGGGCAATTAATAACACAACCTTCACCACTGAAGAGCTGGACAAGATTAATAGAATTACATCCTGAACTAACTCTTTTTAAACACAATACAATAGATAGCAAAGCATGGAAGTATTAAAATTCGGGGGTACAAGCGTTGGTTCGGCTCAGAAGCTAAAGAACCTGCTTCCAATTATAAAAAATGATAAGCAGCGAATAGTTGTTCTTTCGGCAATGGCCGGTACAACCAACCTGCTTACAGAGATAAGCGAAAAACTATACGGGGGACTCAGAGAGGATGCTTCGAAGCTTATCGACGATCTGCACAGGTCGTACCAGGAAGTTCTGAAAGAACTGCTTGAAGATAAAAACCTGGTAAGTGAAGGCACTGAAATGCTCAGCGCTCATTTTTCCTATATCAGGAGTTTTACACTAAAATCCTTCACCTTCAAGGAGGAGAAAGCAATACTGGCGCAGGGCGAACTGCTTGCAAGTGCCCTCTTTCATCTTTACTGCATTGAGCAAGATGCAGATGCATCGCTGATGCCGGCCTTAAACTTTATGAGGATCGACAAAGACGGAGAGCCTGACTATTTCTATATAAGGGAAAATATAAAGAGAGAGCTTAAGGAGCACTCTGAAAGTAAAATAATAATTACACAGGGCTATATTTGCCGCAATGCCTACGGCGAAATCGATAACCTTAAAAGAGGAGGCAGCGACTATACAGCTACTATTATCGGAGCGGCCATCATGGCGGATGAAGTGCAGATATGGACAGACATTAATGGTGTTCATAACAACGATCCCAGGGTAGTTGAGAATACCTCTGTCATACGTCAGCTCTCATTTGACGAAGCAGCAGAGCTGGCTTATTTCGGGGCCAAGATACTCCACCCCACAAGTGTTAATCCTGCCAGGGATGCAAATATCCCGGTTCGTTTAAAGAATACGCTGAACCCTGATGATGAGGGTACAATAATAAGGGCCAACACGAAAGAAAAGGGATACAGGGCTGTTGCCGCGAAAGACGGAATAACTGTGATAAAGATCAAATCAGACCGCATGCTGCTGGCCTACGGTTTTCTCAGAAAAGTATTCGAAATATTCGAAATATATAAGACTCCCATAGATATGATATCAACTTCGGAAATAGCAGTATCGCTGACGATTGATGATGCCACAAACCTGGATAAGATAGAAAGGGATCTCAAAAACCTGGGATCGCTTGAAATTGAAAGGGACAGAACTATTATCTGCATTGTGGGAGATTTTATTGCTGAAAATAAGGGGACAACCCTTGATATATTCAACGCACTTAAGGAAACTCCAATCCGGATGATTTCTTACGGTGGCTCAAGGCACAATGTATCAGTTGTTGTTGATACCAGCCATAAGAAAAAAGCGCTCAATAGCCTCAGCGACAAACTTTTCAGAAAAGCATAATGAAGCTGAAAGATAAAATAAAGGAACTGGGACCAGTTAAAACCCCGTTCTATTACTATGACACAGATATCCTGAACCGGACCCTGGACATGATATTACAGGAATCCGATAAATATGGTTTTCATGTTCACTACGCAATAAAAGCCAATGCCAACAGCCAGATTCTTAAAATAATTGCCGAAGCAGGTTTTGGAGCCGATTGTGTAAGTGGTAATGAGATTAAGGCAGCAATACAGAATGGCTTTACTCCGGATAAAATTGCTTTTGCCGGTGTAGGAAAATCTGACGAAGAAATACTTATCGGGCTTAATAAGGGGATCTTCAGTTTCAATATTGAATCTCTTGAAGAACTTAAGGTTATTAATAAGCTTGCAGAAGAGCAAAAAAAGAAAGCTTCAATTGCGGTCAGGATTAATCCGAATGTTGACCCGCAGACGCATAAATATATTACAACCGGGATTGAAGAGACAAAATTCGGGGTGCATATGTGGGACCTTGAAGAGGTGATAGATTTTATAAGCAGGTCGGAATTCCTTTTATTAAAGGGATTGCATTTTCATATAGGCTCGCAGATAAGCAGGCTGGCACCATTTAAAGCCCTGTGTGCTAAAATTAATGAAATACAGGACTGGTTTAACCTCAGGAATATATACCCGGAGCATATTAACGTGGGGGGAGGACTGGGAATAGACTATAACGATCCTGATAAGCTTCCTGATTTCGAAGCCTATTTCTCACTTTTCAACGATCTTCTGATACTCAGGAAAGAGCAAAAGGTACATTTCGAGCTTGGCAGGGCTGTTGTTGGCCAGGCCGGATCATTGATATCGAGGGTACTCTACGTAAAGAAAGGAGTAAACACCGATTTCCTGATACTGGATGCAGGTATGACAGATTTTATGAGGCCTGCTCTCTACCAGGCTTATCACCTGATAGAGAACCTCAGCAGTAATGCCTCAGGAAAAGTTAAGTATAATATTGTGGGACCGGTATGTGAGAGTACCGACAGTTTTGGACGCTACAGGGAACTTCCCGAAAGCAGCAGAGGTGATCTTATTGCCATAAGATCTGCAGGTGCCTATGGCATGGTAATGGCCTCACAGTATAACCTCAGGGATTTACCGGGCGAAATTACAGGTAGCAGGTAATATTCACAAATTAAACAGTTTACCGCTTTAGAACTCTCGCTTAACGATTTATCAGTGGAATTTACAGATTGGCTTTTAAAATTATTCTTTGAATAACTAACTTGCCTGTATAATCAAGAATCCAGGACTATGGAAGAATCGACAAAAGTTAACCAGGGCGGGGAAATGAGACTTTTACCTGAAGCCGTCTCCTCCTTAAATGAAATTCGGAAGTGGACAATGTTTTTCACCGTTATGGGCTTTATTGGCATTGGCATTATGCTTATGGCTGGGATATTCATGGGAGTAATATTCTCTGCTACCGGTATGTTTACAGATCAGACCTTCCCGGCCGGTGTCGGGATTGCGATATCGCTTCTGTATATTGTTATTGCTGCAGTATATTTCTTTCCGGTATTCTACCTCCTTAAGTTTTCTACTAAAACAAAGAAAGCTATAGAGGAGAAAAATGATGAGGAACTGGCATCTTCAGTTGGTTTCCTGAAATCTCACTATAAGTTTGTCGGGATAATGACTATAGTGTTCCTGGCACTCTACCCATTACTGATAATTGCACTTGTTGCAGCCGGGGTAATGTCAGGCTTGTAGTACCAATACCCTGTACCTGCATTGAAAATACAATGCTTATTTCTATTTTTGATCCATGCTAATTATTGCAGACAGCGGATCAACCAAAACCAGCTGGATCCTGAGGGACCGGGAGGACGTCTTTACTCGTCTCACAACAGACGGCTTAAACCCCAACTATGCAGGTCTTGAAGCTATAAGGGCTACCCTTACAGAAAATATTTTGCCCCTTGTTCCAGCTTCAGGTCCGCTGGCAATCAGGTTTTATGGATCAGGCTGTGGCGGACCAAAAACAATTGCCCTGATGCTGAAAGCGTTTTCAGATGTTTTCAGGGAAGCTGACATCCTTGTTGAAAGCGATCTGCTGGGCGCAGCCAGGTCAATGCTCGGGAATAAGCCAGGCATTGCATGCATACTTGGAACAGGCTCAAATTCAGGCTACTACAATGGTAAAAATATCAGCATAAACGTACCACCGCTCGGATTTATACTGGGTGATGAGGGAAGTGGTACCAATCTTGGCAAAGCTATCCTGGCTGATTATCTTAAAGGGATAATGCCCCCCGGGGTAGCAAAAAAATTTGACACACTGCACAGGATAAACAAGGAAGAGGTAATTGAAAAAGTCTACAGGGGCACCTTTCCTGCAAAATATGTTGGTGAATTTGTTAAGTTTATCAGTTCAGTGATGAATGAAGAGTACATAGCTGACCTTGTGGAATCGTCGTTCCAGGCTTTTATTGACCGTAACCTGAAGCTTTACCCTGGTTTTGAGAAGGAGGTAGTATGCTTTACCGGGTCGGTGGCATGGATTTTCAGGGAACAACTGGAAAAATTATTTCTCCGGAACAGTCTTTTGCTGGGTGAGATAGTTAAAAACCCGGTTGAAGGAATAATGGACTATCATCTTCGAAACGAAGCTTAAGCGTATGGACATATCTACGGAATCAGAATCAAACTATAAGAACCTTGACACTATGAGCTCAAGGGAAATCCTTGAATCGATAAATCGTGAAGATCACAGGGTTCCTGAAGTTGTTAAGACAGTAATCCCCTCTATCGACCGGCTTGTTGGTGAGATACTTCCAAGGATGAAAAGCGGTGGTCGCTTGTTTTATCTGGGGGCTGGCACAAGCGGCAGACTGGGAATAGTTGATGCTTCGGAAATACCACCCACCTTCGGCCTCGACAGTGGATTTGTAATCGGGCTTATTGCCGGAGGAGACGGTGCAATAAGGAAGGCTGTTGAAATGGCCGAGGATAACCCTATGCAGGGATGGAATGACCTGAAGAATTATAATATAAGCAGGCAGGATGTACTGGTTGGCATAGCAGCATCAGGCAGGACTCCCTATGTTATTGGAGCCGTAAAGGAAGCAAGAAAAGAAGGTATTATTACAGGCTGCATTACATGCAACAGGGAGACTGAGCTCGAGAAAGCAGTAGATATACCCATTGTTGCGGTAACCGGTCCCGAATTCGTAACAGGAAGCACAAGGATGAAGGCCGGAACGGCACAAAAACTTATCCTGAATATGATAACCACAACTGTTATGATAGGCCTTGGCCGGGTAAGGGGAAATAAGATGGTGAATATGCAGCTAAGCAATCAAAAGCTTATTGAAAGAGGTTCAAAGATGATAATGGATGAACTTGGTTTCAGTTACGAAAAGTCGCGCAATCTGCTGCTTCTGCATGGCTCGGTTAATGAGGTTCTGAAGGCCTTTGAGAAGTAATAATTTATAAAAAAAGAGGCTGTCTCAAAAGTATAATATTCTTGTCATCCCGAGTTAATCGAGGGATCTAACCTTTTGAAAATCTGAACCCTGATTCCTCACATTCGCTCGGAATGACAAAGATCGCACCCTTTTGAGACAGCCCCCCTGGATTCCCTTCATCCTGAAGTAAATCTATTCCTTTTTCCTTTCTATACCGGATAAAATTTCTTTCCTGTCTCTTATTGCGCCTTCTGCCTTTCCTCCTGCTACATATTCAACCCAGGCTGTAAAAGTGGTTATTGAATTTTCAACGAGCTGAGGGGTTCTTATATAGGCTGCATCAGCTGCCCCGAGAGCCCAGTTATCAAACTCATCTTCAAACACATCAACATAATAAACATAAGGATCGAGTCCTTCAAATATAATATTCCCGTTTGAGTCAGTATATCCCTGGGCTACCAGGTTGGTTTCATAATCCCAGTCGGTAAGCGTAGGATATAACCTGACCCTGGCATTTGCTATTCCGTCGGAAGGGTAATCAATATCCCTTACCTGAACCAGCAACTGTGTGGGAGCAATTACAGTAATAATCTCAGAGTACTGATCAGTTGTTCCCTTCCTGTTAAAGGCAGTAAGAATTACTTCATACTCGCCGGTAGCATTAAAGGTATGTATGGGGTTAACTGCACTGGAGTAGGTCCCGTCGTCAAAATCCCACTCATATTCAACAGCATTGTAAGTTTCGTTGGTAAACCAGACTTCCTCACCGGTATATACTACATTATTATCGACATAGAAAAAGGCATCGGGCCTTATATCACATGCCGTAAGCACCAGTGTAAGAATTGCGAGTATGTAATAAATCTTCTTCATAGTGTTTGTTTTTGTTGTTCAATTTAAGCAATTCAAATTGCATGCCAAAGCATTTAAGCAATGCATGAACTAATAAATATACGGGATTCAGAGCGGACTCAAATCATACGGTAGACCTGCCTGCCGTCAGGCAGAAGGGAAACGGTATACGGTAAACGGTAAACGGTAAACGGTAAAAGGTAAAAGGTAAACGGTAAAAGGCAACGACTAAACCTAAACTTTATCAACTATATCAACTTTTTCAACTTTTAAACTTTTAAACTTTTTAAACTTTTTAAACTCTATAAACTTTATCAACTTTTTCAACTTTTTAAACTTTTAAACTTTTAAACTTTTTAAACTCTATAAACTTTATCAACTTTATCAACTTTATCAACTCTATCAACTCCATCAAGCTCTTTTCTCCCCTTCCCAATTATTCCCTTCTTCCATTATTCCAAGTATTTGCTTAACTTTGCACCTTGAAAATTTTGAACCAGGATTAGAATGATTAAAATAACTTTCCCTGACAACTCGGTAAGAGAGTACGACAAAGGGATCACAGCTTTTGATATTGCAACAGGAATCAGCCCCGGGCTGGCGAAAGAAGTCCTTTCAGCTTCGGTAAACGGAGAAGTATGGGATTTAAGCAGGCCAATCACCACAGACGCACACATCAGGCTACACAAATGGGATGAAGCTGAAGCAAAGCATGCATTCTGGCACAGCTCGGCACACCTTATGGCACAGGCACTTGAAATATTGTACCCGGGAATCAAATTTGGAATCGGTCCGGATATCGAGAATGGATTTTACTATGATGTGGATCCGGGCGAAGGCAGGGTTATAGGTGAGAACGATCTCCCCCTTATTGAGAAAAAGATGAAGGAACTGGCAGGTCAGAATAACAGGCTTACCAGGGAAGAAATTTCAAAGAAGGATGCACTGAAGCTATTCACTGATAAAGGAGATGAATATAAAGTTGAGCTGATAAATGAACTTGAAGATGGATCAATCACACTTTATAAGCTGGGAGCTTTTACCGACCTGTGCAGGGGGCCACATCTTTATGACACCAGTAAAATAAAGGCTATAAAGCTTTTAAGCCTGGCCGGAGCTTACTGGAGAGGAGATGAGAAAAGGAAGATGATGACCCGTATCTATGGCATAACTTTCCCGAAGCAGGGCATGCTGGATGAATATATGCTGATGCTGGAAGAGGCCAGGAAGAGAGATCACAGGAAAATCGGGAAGGAACTGGATCTTTTCGCTTTTTCTCAGCAGGTTGGTATGGGATTGCCATTATGGTTGCCCCGGGGAACAGAATTGCGCCAGAGATTAATTGACTTTTTGACGGCTGAACTCAAGAGACGAGGCTATTCGATGGTATCCACACCTCATATCGGGAATGTTAACCTCTACAAAACATCGGGTCACTACGAGAAATACGGGGCAGCTTCCTTCCAACCAATAAGTACACCGCAGGAAGGTGAACAGTTTATGCTAAAGCCAATGAACTGCCCGCACCACTGCGAAATCTTCAATGCCAGCCCACACTCGTACAAAGACCTCCCGGTAAGGATGGCCGAATTTGGAACAGTGTACCGGTACGAGCAACATGGTGAGTTGCACGGGCTTACAAGGGTAAGAAGCTTTACCCAGGACGATGCACACCATTTCTGTGAGCCAGACCAGATGAAAGAAGAATTCAAAAGTATTATTGATCTTGTACAATGGGTATTTAACTCACTTAATTTCAAGGAATACACTGCACAGATATCACTCAGGGACCCAAATAACAAAGATAAGTATATTGGGAAAGATGAAAACTGGGATAAGGCAGAAGCTGCAATTATTGAAGCTGCCGAGGAGAAAGGTCTTGAAACTACAATAGTTGAGGGTGAGGCTGCATTTTACGGACCCAAACTTGATTTCATGGTAAAGGATGCCATTGGAAGAAGCTGGCAACTGGGAACAATACAGGTAGATTATAATCTTCCGGAAAGGTTCGACCTCCACTATACAGGAAGGGACAACCAGAAGCATCAGCCTGTTATGTTACACAGGGCAATATTCGGCAGCCTGGAAAGATTTGTAGCAGTTTTAATTGAGAGTACAGCAGGTAAATTCCCCTTATGGCTCTCACCCGACCAGGTTGTGATACTGCCAATAAGTGAAAAATTCCACGATTATTCTAAAAAAGTTTCAAATTTCTTAAATAATTACGATATTCGCACACTAATTGACGAGCGAAGCGAAAAGATTGGTAAGAAGATAAGGGATAACGAGTTAAAGAGGATTCCCTACCTTCTTATAGTAGGCGAAAAAGAGCTTGAATCGGGAACAGTCTCTGTTCGTCGACAGGGAAAGGGAGATCAGGGTTCGATGAACCTTGATGAATTTAAAGAGTTTATTAATAATGAGATCAGCAAAGAGATCTCATAATTAGTATATATTATTAATTAAAATAGGAGGAAAAGCCATAGCAGCACCAAGAAAGAAACCCGGGGGAAGACCTGGATACAACAGAGGAAACAGGTATTCCAGGGGCCCTGTAAAAGAAGAGCTTCATAAGATCAATAACCGGATTACTGCCAGGGCAGTAAGGGTAGTTGGCGAGAACATAGAAACACAGATACTTTCGATTGAGGAAGCTATCAGACTTGCCGATGAAATGGAACTTGACCTTGTGGAAATTTCTCCCAATGCAGATCCACCGGTATGCAAAATTACTGATTATCAGAAGTTTCTTTACCAACAAAAGAAGAAACAAAAAGAATCCAAGGCAAAAACAACAAAGGTAGTTGTAAAGGAAATTCGCTTTGGACCCAATACCGATGATCATGATTATAACTTCAAACTGAAGCATGCTGTAAAGTTTCTTGAAGAGGGTTCAAAGGTTAAGGCATATGTCTTCTTTAAAGGAAGAACAATCCTGTTTAAGGAAAAGGGCGAGATATTATTGCTCAGGCTTGCAACAGACCTCGAAGAATATGGTACTGTTGAGCAGATGCCAAAACTTGAAGGCAAAAGGATGATAATGCATTTTGCTCCCAAGAAAAAGAAAAAGTAGGTTCTTTAACATATATTTTAAAACTGTACGAAATGCCAAAAATGAAAACGAATCCCGGTGCTAAAAAAAGATTTTCTTTTACCGGATCAGGCAAGATTAAACGTAAGCATGCGTACAAAAGTCATATCCTGACCAAAAAATCCACCAAGAGAAAAAGAAATCTTGGATATTTTGGAGTGGTTGACAAAGCTGACGAGAAGAATGTAAAACTTCTTCTTGCCAAAAAGTAATGCGTGCGTTTAAAGTGAGAGAGTTACATTAGTATTAACAGAATGAGCAGCATTTAAGTGAAAGTAAGGCTTTCCGCTGACATTCAAAAATTTATGGATTATGCCAAGATCAACTAATTCAGTTGCTTCAAGAAACCGGAGAAAGAAGGTTCTTAAGCAAACAAAAGGGTACTTCGGCCGTAGAAAAAATGTCTACACCGTAGCTGTAAATGCCCTGGAGAAAGGTATGCAATATGCATACAGAGACAGAAGAAAGAAGAAAGGTAATTTCAGAGCCCTGTGGATTCAGAGAATAAATGCCGGAGTACGTCAGTACGACATGAGCTACTCTGAATTTATGGGTAAGATTAATAAAAAGGGAATCGCCTTAAACAGGAAAACACTGGCCGACCTGGCTATGAATCATCCTGATGCATTTAAAGCGATTGTCGAGAAAGTGAAGTAATTTCAGATTATAAGAACCTATTATATAAAAGAGGGTGACACGCAAGTGCCACCCTCTTTTATTTCACTGATTTAAAACTGATTAACACAGATTTGTTCCTGGTAATATTAATGGATGGATCTGAACATCCTGTTAAACCTGATCCTTTTAAAGCCCTTTGCTTCCTTGTCTATAGACAGCCAGATAAATACAGGCTTACCTACCACGTGATCCTCAGGCACAAAGCCCCAGTATCTTGAATCGGCAGAGTCGTGGCGATTATCACCCATCATCCAGTAATAATTCATTTTGAAAGTATAGCTCGTTGCCCGCTCTCCATTAATAAAGAATCCTTCCTCTGTTTCTTCAAGATCATTATCCTCGTACACATCAATAATCCTTCTGTAAATTGAAATATTGTTTGAGTCCAGTTCTACTGTCTCGCCGGCAGCAGGGATCCAGAGCGGACCAAAATAATCCTCGTTCCACGGATATTCGGGATTATGTGGAAAAATATGCGAACCATATTCACCATTGCGACGAAGGTCGGGCTTCACTTCTGTTACATTGGCGAATCCGGAAATTTTTTCAGCCACATCCTGCGTCAGGTTGAGAAAGTACATTGTTGACGATACCATCCTCTGGCCAGACCTTGGAACATCAAGCCTCTCAAATGCCTTGGGGTTGATACGGGTTCCATTGGTATTTACCCTGTAGGCCATCTGCTGGGTACCGTTATCTTCTATTGCCTCACCATTAACATGAAGGAGTCCGCCTTTAACTTCTATGGAATCTCCCGGTATGCCAACACACCTTTTTACATAATTCTCCCTCCTGTCGACCGGGCGCACAACAATATCGCTTTCATCCCATACCTGCTGGCGGGCCGCCTGCAAGTATGCCTTGTAATCCCTTGTATTCCCACTCGTATAACTATCATACGACTCGAGTTGCAGCGCCCTCTGACGTACTATCTCTTCGTAGGCCGTTGCATTTCCCACTACAACCGTATCACCTGCCGGAAAGTTAAAAACCACCACGTTAAAGCGTTCAACCTCGCCAAATCCACTGAGGCGCTTATATGGCCTGGTGATAATATTCGACCAGGATTTGGTTTTAATAAGCGGTATAGTATGCTGGGTAAAGGGGAAAGCTACCGGGGTATTGGGCATCCTTGGACCATAGGCGACCTTGCTTACAAAAAGGTGATCGCCAATCCTTAACGACTTCTCCATCGATCCTGTAGGAATACGGTAGTTCTGGAAGAGGAATATATTAATAAGTGTTACAGCAATCACGGCAAAAATCAGCGCATCAAGCCATTCAATTATAGTGTTGTTTGGTCCTTCCCTCTTTTTCCAGAACGACCAGTTAACTATCTTACTTACATATATATCAAAAACCACTGCAAGCCCGATAAATAACCAGTACGAACCAACCCATATAACCCATATTACGTATATAATTGCAACCAGGGCAAACTTTACCAATTTATTCTTTAATAAGTCCAGCATTTTATTATCATTTAATTCAAAGTGCAAAAGTAATCTTTTATGTTAAAAACCCAGCATATCACTTATTGTCAGGAAACCTGTCTTATCTTTAATATACTCGGCAGCAAGAACCGCACCAAGAGCAAAACCTTCCCTCCCTTTTGCTTTATGAATCAAAGATATCTCATCGATATCCGAGCTCCATTTAACCTTGTGAGTACCGGGAACCTCTCCTTCCCTGGCAGATTGAATCAGTATGGCATCGCTGCCTGCTGTTACTTCATCAGTCCAGCTGCCATAAGCCCCGTGAGAGGAGATTATTCCTTCAGCAAGGCTTATTGCGGTACCACTCGGAGCATCCAGCTTGGCGCTGTGATGTATCTCGCTGATGCCGACACTGTAATCACTGTATTCCCCCATTATCCTGGCCAGTTGCCTGTTAATATGGAAAAGAATATTAACACCTATACTGAAGTTGGAAGAATACATTAATGCTGTACCACTTTGCTCACACAGGCTTCGTGCAGCTTCCAGCTGGTTGAGCCAGCCCGTAGTACCGGATACAACAGGCACCCCGGCAGCCAGGCAGCGTGAAATATTATCAAAGGCCTGATCCGGGAGAGTAAATTCAATGGCAACATCTATGCCCCTTAAATTATCCCTGTCCAGCTCGTTCCTGTTCTCCTTATCAATTATCAATCCTATATTGTGCTTCCTGGAGAGGGCAATCTTACTGATTGTCCTGCCCATTTTCCCATATCCGATCAGTGCAATATTCATAGCGAAATTTTTGCTAAAATAACCTTTATGTATCAAAAGAAGCTTTAAAGATATGTTAAATAAGGTGCGATTTGCTTACTTTAGAACCCCGAAAACCACTATTTAATGAACAGACTGTACCTATATATCCCGGCACTGATATTTATAATGGCCTTTACAAGGCTCGAAGCTCAGAAAACCGATCCCTATCACCTTGACAGCGGGGGCTTTGGCAGGCTTATATATAATACAGGTAAGCTCGATATATGGTGGTGTGAAGGAGCTTATAAGATTATGAAAAACACCAGGGTTCCGGAGCAAAAAGGTAAAATAATTGAGCTCTGGTCGGCTAAAAATGAGTATGAAGCCTTTCAGCTTGTTTTTCACGGCAGGGATAGTCTTAAAAACCTCAGCATAAGTATTGACGACCTGAAAGGGCCATATGGAAGCATATCAGCAAGTAATATAGAATTCAGGCAGCTTGAATATGTAAGAGTAACAAAACCAACAGACAGTTATGGGTACAGGGGATTCTGGCCTGATCCACTGCCTCAACTGCCCGGGAAATCAATCGTGGCACCCGGGACAAACTTTAGCGTATGGGCCAATGTATATATTCCTGCAACTGCAATGCCCGGGATTTACAAAGGAAACATAAAGATATCTGCAGATGATTTCAAGGCTGAGCTTCCGCTAAGAATTACAGTTTGGGACTTTACACTTCCTGCAGAACCATCGATGCGTTCAGGCTTCGGGCTCAGCGTTGATAAGATTGCCGACTACCATAATATTACAGACAGAGACGAACTTAAAACAACCTTTGACCTCTATATGCAGGCGTTCAGGGATTATAAGATTGCACCCTATAGCTTCTATTACCTTTACCCTGTTATAAAAAACACTAAAGGCGTCTCATGGCAGGGAGGACTCTATGACTCAAATACCAGGTACTCAGGAAAATATTCACTTAAAATTGAGGATGAATCAAAAACGGAAGCCCCTTTTGCCACTAACACAGATTTTATAAAAACAAAGCCCGGAGAAAGCTATTTACTGAAGTGGAAGGCCAGGTCTGAATCTCCTGAACAGCAATATACCATTTTGCTTGAGGGCTATGATTCCAATAAGAACCGGCTTGTTTTTGAGAACAAAGCTGATATATTTATTGCCGACACCACCTGGAAATCAGCAATATTCAGGCTCGGATCCTTTGGGCCTGATGTAAACTTCGCCAGGCTCTGCCTCTACCCTGCTTTCCGAACCGCCGCAGGCGAAGAAACCGGTAGCGTATGGTTTGACGAAATCTCATTCAGCACTGTATCGTCCGACAGCAATCTTCTTAGCCAGGGCGATATTGAGGTAAATACAGATAGTATTAGCATCAGCCTCGATTTCTCTGAATTCGACCTTGCTGCAAGCCGCTACCTCGATGATTTTGGATTTAATGGCTTCAGGCTTAACCTTGAAGGCTTAGGGAGCGGAACCTATTACAGCAGGGAAGATGGTGTTTTTGAAGGCTTTATCCAGGGTACGGCAGAATACAGGAAATTAATGGCTCTCTACCTGTCGCAGATACAGGAACACCTGAAAGAAAAAGGATGGCTCGGCAAGGAGTACGTTTACTGGTTTGATGAACCAGGTGAGAAAGACTACCCCTTTGTAAGGGAAGGAATGGAATTGATCAAGGAATCTGCACCCGAAATTACTACTTTTCTTACCGAGAATGATCCTGGTCCTGAAATAATGGATGTAACAGATATTACCTGCACTATATGGCACAGGATAGATCCGGAAAAAGCCAGGAAAGTAAGAGAAGGCGGACAGGGATACTGGTCATATCTCTGCACTGCTCCAAAAGCACCCTGGGTCTCCGAATTTATTGATCATGATGCCATTAACCTGCGCATCTGGCTGTGGATGTCGTATGCCTACAGGCTTAACGGTATACTTATCTGGTCGTCAAATTACTGGACATCAAGGGATGCCTCTCCTCCCGGCTACCTCCAAAACCCCTGGGAAGAACCCGCGTCATTTGTCCAGGGATACGGATGGCCCCTTGGCAAACAAACAGTATGGGGAAATGGCGATGGAAGGTTCTGGTACCCGCCAAACCGCGACCCAAATAATGATAAGAAGAAATATATCGAAGGACCGGTTCCTTCAATCAGGCTCGAATTCCTGCGGCAGGGACTTGAAGACTATGAATATTTCGTGATGCTCGAAAATCTGCTCAACACCAGTAATGCACTAAGCGATAGTCAGAAAAGAAAAATATCAGGTCTCCTGAATTTCCCATCAACTCTGTTTACCGATGGTAAAACATATACTAAAAATCCGGCTGATCTGCTGGAATACAGAAAAGAGATTGCAAAAATGATTGTTAGCCTTACAAACCAAAATTAATTCAGATGAATAAGCTCCTTGTTATACTTATCAGCCTCGTCCTTGTATCATGCAGGGGAGGCAGCAAAGTTGAAAAAAATTCCGCTGCTATAACAGAAGGCGAAAACTGGGAAAGCATTTTTAACGGAGAAGACCTGAGCGGCTGGACACCAAAGATATCAGGCTATCCATATGGCGAAAACTATAAAAACACCTTTATAGCCGAAGATGGGGTAATAAAGGCAAATTACTCGGAATATGAAACTTTCGAAGGTGAATTCGGACACCTGTTTTATGAGCGCAGCCTTAGCTCGTATAAGCTAAGGCTTAAATACCGCTTTACGGGCGAACAGGTAAAGGACGGACCGGGCTGGGCCTTCCGTAATAATGGTGCCATGCTGCATTGCCAGGATCCCGCCACCATGGGTATCGACCAGGACTTCCCTGTTAGTATCGAAGCCCAGTTTCTTGGTGGTGATGGCGAAACTCCCAGGACAACACTTAATCTCTGCACACCCGGAACAAACGTGGTAATAAATAATGAGCTCCTGACCCAGCACTGCATAAACAGCACATCTGAAACTTTTCACGGCGACCAGTGGGTTAGTGCGGAGATGGTGGTATATGCCGACAGCCTTATCCACCATATTGTAAACGGAGACACCGTTTTAACATATACAAAGCCCCAGATTGGCGGCGGATCGATCCCGGAAGGCTTTCCCCTGCCCGATGGCACAGCCCTGGCCAGCGGCTATATAGCACTGCAGGCAGAGAGTCATCCCTGCGAATTCAAGGATATCGAAATTATGGTTTTGAAGTAAATATGAAAGACGGTATACGGTAAACGGTATACGGTAAACGGTTAAGGGTTAACGGTTAAAGGTTAACGGTTAAAGGTTAAAGGTTAAAGGTTAAAGGTTGAATGTTTAAACGTTAAATGTTAGAGGTTAAGGGTTAAAGGTTAAAAGTAGGCATTGACCGGTTGTAAACCTATTACCCTTTACTCTCAACTCTCAACTCTCAACTCTCTACTCTCAACTCTCTACTCTCTACCCTTGAGTCCCTGCCTGCCCAGGCAGGTTGAGTCTTGTGCCTTGAGTCTTGAGTCTTGTGCCTTGAGTCTTGTGCCTTATACCTTTTGCCTCTCTTTAGAATTCTTCGCTGAAAACTACTTTTCCTCCGAGCATGGTCATAATTACCCTTGTATCCATTATTTCCTCTTCGGGAATTG
>JAZBNV010000170.1:0-8274 GCA_036350795.1 Marinilabiliaceae bacterium | reverse complement strand
GTTGCATTATATTCAACATTCTGAATGTAGTCATCAGGGAAATCCTGGAATTCCGCAGAAACATAACCTGCCTTATCCTGATTGAAAGTTGTCCCTATCATTGCAGAAACATCATGTATTTCATTGGTAAATGCATAGTGTAATGCATTATCAAAATTTATCTGGTTTGAGTAGGAAGAGGTCGAATTCCTGATTCCGCTCACACCACCGTAATACCCTCCTGAACCTGCATAGGTATAAGAGGGGGTAAACCTTGAACTTTCACCCTTACTTTCTGAGTATGAATACGTTGCCTGATATCTCAGATTTTTGCTGAATACTATACGCCCATAGCCGCTCAGGGTGTAACTTAAATTGTCGGACAGAGAAGGGGCTTTCTCCGCCAGTTGTAATGCATTATCACGATAGCGACTATGACCAACACTATAATAACGGTAATAACTGCCATCCTCATTATATACCGGAATATCAGGACGCTGAGTCCAGATAAGGGAATAATCGCCTGTATTTGATACAGGATTTTTTGAACCATTTACACGAAATCCCATTTCAAACCATTTAGTTGGTCTGATATCAAGGTTGAGGTTAAGTGACAGTCTCTTACTGAAATTGTTAATTATTATTCCCTTATTATCTGTATAGCCAAAAGATGCATAGTAGGATGCTTCCTTATTACCCCCTCGAATTCCAAGAGTATGGTTATTGTTAATAGGATTCTGCGTAAGCACCTCACTCCAGTCTGTATCAGAATCTTCAAAGTAGGTGGGATCAAAAACCCGGTGGAAGTAGCCATATTGCCTCATGTCTCCATAATAGTATGGATTACGGTTATAATTCTCAACATACCAGACTGATTTCCCTACCCAGTCGTAGATCGACTCCCTCATGAGTAAAGTTTTATACTGCTCAGCATTCAATCCTTGAATTTTATTACTATACTGCTGTATTGAAATATTTCCATTATAGAAAACCTCTGCAGTACCTTCCTTACCCTGTTTTGTAGTAATAAGAACCACGCCTGCGCTACCTTTTGACCCGTAGATAGCTGCAGCTGAAGCACCTTTAAGAATATCAATATTCTGAATATCATTAGGATTTATAAGGTTAAGATCATAATTGTCAGGCATCGGAACCTCATCTATAACTATTAAAGGAGATGCATCGCCCTGCAGGGATGACTCACCACGAATTCTTATCCTTACCTGGTCTCCGGGTCTTCCGTTACCGGAAACAATCTCCATACCGGCCACCTGGCCCTGGAGAATCTGGCCCATATCTGTAAAACTTGAAGATTCAAAAGCTTTCTCTGATATTCTTACAACCGATCCGGTCAGGTCTTTCTTTTTACTGGTTCCATAGCCAATAACAACAGCTTCTTCAAGCTCATTTAAGGCAAGCACAAGAGAAACGTCTATTGTGGTGCTTGATCCAACAGCAACTTCAACAGTCTCATATCCAAGAAAAGAGATAATAAGGACGGCATTATTGTCCTGTACCTCTATCTCAAATTTACCATTCTCGTCGGCGGCTACACCGTTAGTGGTACCTTTTTCACGGATTGTAGCTCCGGGCAGCGTTTGCCCATCCTCGTCAGTTACTGTACCAGTAACTTTCTTTAGCTTAGCAAGAGTGCTCTCCTGAACTGGTACATTTACCGGTTTTGAAGCCCTTCTTACAACTGGTTTTGGTTTAATCAGAATTACTCCTTTTGATAACTGGTAGGTTAGAGTAGTACCTGATAATAATTCATCCAGTACATCATCAACCATTTCATCATAGGCGGTAATACTTATGCCATCCACTTTACGTACCTGACGCACCTTGTAAAAGAAGCCCAGGTCGGTCTGGCTCTCAATTGCCTTAATGCACTCTTCCAGAGTAGCATCAGACATATCAATGCTTACCTTTTGCCCAAGCACCGATGCCGAGACACTCATGGTAAGCAGGAAAAAAACAATAAAGGCATTACTCATAATAAGTAGAATTTTCCTCTGTTGTTTACCCAAATAGTGAGGTTTAGAAGAATTTTTCATAAATTTGATATGTTTAGTTAAACTGATAATACCATCCGGTATTATTATTTATGGCAGGGATTTGGGCCAACATCTCCCTGCCTTTTTTCTGCTATCTTATTGTCACTGTCGTTCCTTTAAGCTCCAGCTCTGAAAGACTCACCTGGTTTATTATTTCAAGTATCTCCCCCAGGTTATCGAAGCGAGGCAGTTTTCCTGTAAAGTATTCATTCTCTGCTTCTTCACTAAAAAAGAATACTTTTATATCGTACCATCTTTCAAGCTTATTAAAGATTGAATAAAGGGTCTCATCTTCGAAAATAAAGAAGCCCCTGGTCCATGCTGTATATGTATCTGCATCAACTGTCCTGATCTCTGTTTGCTCTGTTGTTTTATCGAATACCAGTTGTTGATCTGGATCCAGTACTATTCTCTTTGAATTATTCTCTGCTGCATCGGTGATTTCAAGGCTGCCGCTTACCAGTGTGGTAATGGTGTAATCATCATCAGGATATGCACTAACATTCAGTGTTGTACCAAGTACCTGCACAGTATAATCATCGGTCTTTACCCTGAAAGGGTGAAGAGAATCTTTCTTAACCTCAAGGCATACCTCGCCGCTAACAGATATTTCCCTCTGTCCATCTTCAAAAGGAACATAATATTCAACAACAGTTTCAGAATTTACATACATCAGTGACCCGTCAGGAAGAGTTACCCGGTGTTCGCCACCCCTGGGAATTGTAACCCTGTTCAGTACCGGTTTTACCGGGAAAGTTGATTCAACAGACTGGTAATTTATCCTTCCTGCTTTAACCGATACCTTATAAAGTGCTTCTTCAAGTCCAAATACTGTATCGGTATTTTCAAGAAGGATGCTTTTCCCGTTATCGAAAGAAAGCATGGCTACTGATCTTCCGGGTTCAACTGAAGCTTCATGATAACCAAGCGTAATTTCCTTGTATTTGCGTACCTGAGAACCCGCAAACAGGATAAAGACAGCTACTACTGCAAAGGCTGCTATCTTTTGCAAAATACCCAGGTAGGTTTTTCTTCTACGGATTTTCTGTCTATTCAGAAACTCGTCCCATCCATTTACTGCGATCTTGTTATCATCAATAATACTTATTTCAGTTTCAAGATGGTATTGACGTGCATTATCAAAATATTTCCTGTTTTCAGGCTCTTTATTGAGCCACTGTTCAAATTCATTAAGATCGGTACCGGACAGTTTACCGTAAACAGCCTTTCTGAAAACGACCCAGCTTATATATGTTTTTGCCATAGAAAACAATCACTTTATACATAAGACAGGTATAAAGTAATTATGGGTGAAAACAAAAATAATCAGCTTACAATTGATAAGGAGGCAGAAGGTGATAATAAAGATTCCCTGATTTGTTTAAATGCTCTCTTTAAATGAGTCTTAACCGAGTTAATGCTTATTCCCATCTCCTGGGCAATTTCCTCGTACGACAGGCCAAAGTCTTTTCTCAGGCTGAACACTCTCTTCATTCTTTCCGGAAATTGTTCAGAAATATTGTCAATCAGCTTCAGTACTTCTTCATTCTCGTATGGATCGATATTATTTGAAAAAAACCATGCTTCCCTGACCCTGTCGGCATGCTCATCGGTAATTTTAATATGACTTAACCTGTTAAGGCAGGCATTTCTTACAGATTTAAACAGGTAAGTTTCAATATTTGTATTTATAACTATGCTTTTGCGCCTGTCCCAGATATGGCAGAAGACATCCTGTACAATATCTTTTGCCTCATCATTGTCGAATAATATAGCCTGAGCAAATGGAAGAAGATCCGGATAGAGATACTTAAATAAGCGTTCAAAGGAATCCCGGTCGTATTTTAAATATAGGGGAAGAGACTTTCCTTTAGCCATTTAATAAATAATTTATACATACCGGTACTTTCCATATATATGACAATTACTTTCTGGAAATGGGTGAACAAACTTATAAAAAAATCAGAACTCCCTTAATGATATTACCGGGAACTGTGAAATTCTCAGAGTACTACATCCATAAGGTATCAGCTCAATATCTTCTTTTTCAAGGTGCTCCAGTTCATCTGAAAGATTTCTTACAGGTACTGTTCCGGCAGAGTGATTCTCTATCTTCCAGTATGGAAGTTTTGAACCCACGGTTTTAAGTTTAACAGGTGCGTTTTCAAGGTTCCATGGCATAGATGCAAGGGAGCTGCTTTCTTCAACTATAAATTCCTTAAGCTGGTGTCCTTCCTGCAACAGAGCATAGTTCCACGGGCTGGCCGGCCTGACCTCAAAGAAGGTATTCTCCCACTCATCTGTTTTAATCTCGCTCCAGTCTTCTTCGATCTTCAGGGCATAAACCAGCGGTCCTCTCTCAACACCTCTTGAGTTCTGGGCCCACTCTGAAATTCTTACTTCCATAGGGAAAGTCAGTTCAACCACATCTCCTTCGTTCCATTCCCTGTCTATAACAATTACTGACTGGCCTTCATTCACTGCAAACTCATCGCCAGCTACCTTAACAAGGGGCTTAGTGCACCAGCCGGGAATCCTGAGATGCAGGGGGAAGCTTACCGAAGCAGAGCTAAGGTAGCGCATAATAATCTTATCCCTGAAAGGGTAGCCTGTTTCCTCAACAAAGCTGACTTCCTGTCCGTCGGCCACCAGGGCTGTAACTTCTGAGGGTCCGTAAACCAGCGCGGCCAGTCCGTTATCGGCTGTTGCGTACCACAGGTTCTGTACAAATTTCGGCCATCCCTGGTGCATATTGGTGGTACAGCATGGATAACCTGTAAGAACTCCATACACTATCCTGCTGTATTCATCATTAAAAAAGTTTCTCTTCTGGTCGGTTATCAGAACCTGGTTTGCCTGCTGGAAATACTGCTTGCGTGTATATTCGTCATTATGTTGTGTTGGCAGCACGTTATAAGCCACTTTCTCAAGATAGTCGGCATAATAGGTATCGCCGGTAATAGGGAGAACACTTTCGAAGGAATACATCATTTCAACAGCCGAGCATAGCTCAGAGCCCTGGGTAGGTTCATTACCATGCAATCTTTCATCGCCGCCATACATACCGTTTACCCACCCATGAACCTCTTTTAGCGATTGCAGGCCAAGCTTTACAGCCGAAGAATATTTCTCCTCCGGATGCTGCTGGTAGTAAATCAAAGGTTCTTTCAGTCCCTGCGCAACATTTACACAATGAAGATGTGGCAGAGGACTTAAGCTACGAATATCGTCGCCTGAAAATACTTCGGTCCAGTTATAAGTTTGTTCATGAATCTTTTCAGACAGTTCGAGCAGAAATTCATCTCCTGTAATATTATAAAGCCAGTAAACCACTGCCAGGTTATCTCCTCCCCTGCGATTTGCCCAGTAGGTCCAGTTACCTAACGGGTATTCATCGAGAGTCTCAAACTGGTACCTGAAATATTTTGTCATCAGTTCAATAACACGCTGGTCTTCAGTTGCAGTATAATACTGCTGCAGCACCTTAAGCATTACCATTTTGGGCCACCAGTCCTCGCGGTTACCCTGCTGCGTGCCAGGTATTTTTTCGTAACCTTCCTCAAGAGGAAGCGGTCCGAAGTATCCATCTTCTCTCTGGTTGTTGATGCTCCATTCGATCCATTCCCGGGCTTTTGACTTAAGATTTTCATCATCAAGGATATAGGCCAGTGGTACGAGCCCATCGATCCAGTATGGCCCTCTTTCCCATCCGTCACCGGTGCCACCCAGCCATCCGTTGTTTGGTCCGCACACCACTTCATAGATTGAATCGAGATGCCCGGTTAATCCATCGCGCTGCAGTTCAAGCATTTCCAATAAAAAACCCTGTGGTTTAATTGCACCCAGGGGCAGTGCGGTATAGGGCTGGGCAAGCAGCGGTGCCCGGTTGGTTATATAATGAGTATTTCTGTAATCTAAAGCTGTCCTGGTATTACAGGCTGCAGCTAATAAGGCCAACAATCCAAACACTAAAAATTTCTTCATATTTATCAATTTTTACATCCCCCTATCCCCCTTCGAAGGGGGAAGCACGGGACAAATATTTTTTAACCTTTTAAACTTTTTCAACTTATTTTTCCTTCTAAAAACATCGCCCTGCTCCTCGCCGCACGCCCCGGGCTATTTATCGACAGGGTTGGGTTTTGACTCTTTACCCTTTGGCCAGGCTTTGGTCTCAAACGCCATTTTTATCCATAGATCAATCAACTCATCTCTTAGCTCCGGTTTTTCTGCCGACAGGTCATTCGTTTCTGTCCTGTCATCTTTCATATTATATAATTCCCAGAGGGACCTGTCGTCGGGATCAACCGTTACAACTTTCCAGTCGCCCTTCCTTAAGGCACCGTGTCCCTCATGCTCCCAGAAAAGTACTTCATGCTCCCTTCCACGATCGCCTGAGAAATTATCTTTAAGGCTTACCCCTCTTGGTTTCTTAGTCTTTATATTGTTCTGTAGACCAGGCTATTCAGCACCAGCCACCTCTATACATGTAGCCATAATATCAACCAGGTGACCGGGTTCATTATCGAGTATACCGGGTACAGTAATTCCTGCAGGCCAGTGCACAATAAGAGGAGTTGAAATTCCTCCCTCGTGAGTATACCTTTTGTTTTTCCGGAATGGTGTGTTGCTTGTCTCGCTCCACACCCTTCCCTGGCTTGTTCCTGCCCTGGCTGAATTATTACGCCACTCACCATAGTTCCATGGTGTATTTTTACCCCATTGCCAGCCATAATCATCGCCCATTGGTTCGGCCGAGCAGCCATTATCAGAAAGGAAAAATATCAGTGTGTTTTCAAGTTCTCCTTTTTCTTCGAGGTATTTTACAAGCCTGCCTATATTCTGATCCATTATATCTACCTGTGCTGCGTATATTGCCCTGCGGAAACTGAGATCAGCTTTTGCAGAATCACTGTGTGAGTCCCATAATGGAACATCCTGCACCGGCAGATCCCAGTCTTCATTAATTATTCCCATTGATTTCATCCTGCTGTATTTCTCCCTGCGCAGCGATGAATATCCATCTGTATATGTGTCGATATACTTTTCTATATCCTTATCATGTGCCTCGAGAGGCCAGTGAGGCGCATTATATGCCACATACTCAAAAAAGGGCTTCCCGGATTGCAGTGCCTCATCCATTTGGCTTATAGCCCTGGATGTAAACACATCAGTGGTATACCATTCTTTACCTTCTTCAGCATATAACAGGGGTTCAGGTGTGGCCTGAATTACTATTTTGCCATTTTCAAATATCTCACAATCATCCAGAACCTTAAAGTAGCTATCGACCCAGTGGTGGATTCCAAAATACCTGTCAAAGCCCCTGTTCTCGGGCCAGGATGAACGGATGACTCCTGTGTGCCATTTACCTGACATAGCGGTGAAATATCCTGCATCTTTAAGTACTTCAGCAATAGTGACACAGCTGTCATTAAGGTAACCCAGGTAACCAGGACCAGAATTCTGGTGAGTCATATGCCCCACCCCTGCCTCGTGTGGATAGATGCCGGTCATTAAACTTGCCCTTGTAGGACAGCAGCGTGCAGTATTATAAAATTGTGTAAAACGGATTCCGTTTTCTGCCAGGCCATCAAGTACGGGCGTGTTTATTTCACCTCCGTAGCAGGCAAGATCGGAATAACCCATATCATCTGCCATTATAAGGAGAATATTTGGCCGATCTGCAGGTTTGTCCTTGCATGAAATAAGCAGTAGCAGGACACATAGTATTGCAGCTGTACAATTTCTCATTTTCCTGACTTTAAAATTTTCTGGTTCTGTTGTTCCTCCATGCCTTTCCAGCTGTTTTCGTCGAACATAAGCTGACGATCAAGGGATGCCATTTCAGTATCGATACCCTTATCACCCTGCTGTTTCATCCAATCACCAAGTTTTGCGGCCAGATTATCTTTTATTTCAGCAAATTCAGGATTATCCGCAAGGTTTACCAACTCGTAGGGATCGGTAGGTATATTGTAAAGCTCTTCTTTAGGTCTCCTGAGATATTTTAATATATAATTATACCTGTCGGCTTCATGCTTTGTAAGATCCAGCCATTGCTGGTAAATGCCGTTGTTTCTTACAGTAACAAGATTAAAGAAGTCTGCGCTGCTGTTAAGGTTAAGTATGTATTTATACTGCATGGATCTGACTGAGCGCACCGGGTAGCAAACAGATCCTGAATAAATACCACGTGTTGTGTGTATTCCAAAAACATATTCACGATGCTTGGAAGACG
>JAZBNV010000169.1:0-16458 GCA_036350795.1 Marinilabiliaceae bacterium | reverse complement strand
TTTTTGCTCCTCAGGAAGGACTCGAACCTTCGACCTACGGATTAACAGTCCGCCGCTCTAACCAGCTGAGCTACTGAGGAATATAATCGCAAATTCTTATTCTTGGTCGAAATTTGCTCGGCAAAAATAACGGCTTTTCGTGAATTAAGCAATATATTTGCCAAAAATTTTAATTAATTGGATGCCTGTGATGAAGAATGTACTGGGAATAGGGAATGCCCTGGTGGATGTAATGAAGATGCTGCCTGATGACGGAATTGTGAATGAGCTTGGTTTTTCTAAGGGTAGTATGACTCTTGTTGATGAAGAAACATCCGGAAAAATAAAGGATAGTACAAGGGATATTGAAACAACCCTTGCTTCAGGAGGATCGGCTGCCAACACCATGCATGGCCTGGCAATGATGGGAATGGATGCAGGTTTTATTGGTTCGGTAGGTAATGATGAAGCGGGTGATTTCTTTGAGGCCGATATGCGCAAAGCAGGGGTAAATACCTACCTTCTGAGGAGAAAAACGGTAACTGGAACAGCGGTAGCAATGGTGTCGCGCGACAGTGAGCGGACCTTTGGTACGCACCTTGGTGCTGCGGTGGAATTAAGTGGCAGGGATATAAAGGAGAACCTTCTTACAGGCTATGATATTCTATACCTGGAAGGTTATCTTATTACAAACAGGGACCTGGTTGTTACTGCCTGTAAGAATGCCAGGAAACAGGGAATAAAAGTTGCCATTGACATGGCAAGCTTTAATGTGGTTGAGGAATTTAAAGAGGACTTCAGGTATCTTATAAGCAACTATGTTGATATAGTTCTTGCAAATGAAGATGAGGCAAGGGCATTTACCGGTAAGGAGCCTTTTGAGGCACTGGGGGAACTGTCGTCCTTATGCGAGATTGCCGTGGTAAAAATTGGTTCCGAAGGTTCTTATATAAAAAGGGGAGAGGAAGTTATTAAGGTTGAAACAATAAATGTTAAGAGCCTCGACACAACCGGGGCCGGGGATCTGTATGCAGCAGGATTTCTTTATGGTTTGTGCCTGGACGAGGACCTTGATAAATGTGGTGCCTATGGCTCGATACTAGCAGGAAATGTAATAGAAGTTGTAGGACCCAAAATGGATAAGGAACGCTGGGGCAGGATTTTCAAACAGATAGAGACTGTAAAAAAGGGAGAAATCCTAAAATAAACCGTGCAGTTCTGCATTGATTTTATCAATAATAAGCCTCAGGTGTTCGTTATTATCAGGAAAGTCGTAGGCATCAGCTTCTATTATCAGCAGCCTCCCGAGCTTATATGATTCTATCCAGGCTTCATACCTTTCATTCAGTCGTTTAAGATAGTCAATCCTGATAGTGTTTTCATAATCCCGGCCACGCTTCTGTATCTGGTTAACAAGAGTGGGAACGCTTGCCCTCAGGTATAGCAGCAGATCGGGTGGCTTAATAAGCGAGGTCATCAGGTTAAAGAGGGTAAAGTAATTTTCGAAGTCCCTGGTCGACATAAGGCCCATTGCATGAAGGTTGGGAGCAAAAATGTAGGCATCTTCGTAGATGGTACGGTCCTGGACCACAGTTTTCCCCGAATTCTTAATTTCAATTACCTGGTTAAATCTTGAATTCAGGAAAAATATCTGTAGATTAAACGACCACCTCTGCATATCTTCATAAAAATCGTTCAGGTAAGGGTTATCATCCACATCTTCGTAATGAGCTTCCCACCCAAAATGTTTTGATAGTAGGCCTGCGAGCGTGGTTTTCCCGGATCCAATATTTCCTGCTATTGCTATATGCATAAACTGATATTTTTATGAATTTAAATTTACAAATTAATTGGACTCCTTTTTAAGGAATTCCGAGATTTCGTCAATGTATTTTCTGTCGTTTGAAAGCCTGGGGACTTTATTTTGCCCTCCAAGTTTATTCTTCTGTTCAAGCCACCTGTAAAAAGTGCCAGGAGGGACTATTATAACTTCAGGTTTAACCAGGGTAAGGTCTTTATAGCGCTTGGCTTCATAATCAGAATTCAGTGTTTTAAGAGAATTGTCGAGCAGGGTAGTAAAATGATCCGGATCGTCGGGCTCTTTTTCAAATTCTATAAACCATTCATGAAAGCCTTTTTTGGAGGTGCTCATAAAAGATGGTCCGGCAGTATAATCTGTAATAAGAGCTCCTGTACGGCCACTTGCAATCTCCAGTGCCCTTTCGGCATTTTCGATAATAATTTCTTCTCCGAATGCATTTATAAAATGCCTTGTGCGTCCGGAGATTTTAAACTTATGCGGAAAAAGTGATGTAAAAGTAATGGTGTCGCCAATCATATATCGCCACAGTCCCCCGTTGGTTGATATTATTATTGCATAGTTTATTCCTTTTTCAACATCTCCAACAGTATAAACCTCAGGGTTTTCAGAGCCTGCTTCTTCGGCTTTAACAAACTCATAGAAAATCCCATAGTCCAGCATCAGCAGCATGTCTTCTGATGATAAATCATCCTGTATTCCAAAATAACCTTCCGATGCATTATACGACTCGAGGTATCTCATGGAACCTGAGGGGATAATTTTCCTGTACTGTTCACGGTATGGTTTGAAGCTAATTCCGCCATGGCAGAAAAGTTCAAGGTCGGGCCATACTTCCAGCAGGTTTTCCTTGCCTGTAAAATTAAGCATGTACTTAATCAGAACCAGGAACCATGAAGGTACACCAACAAGGTATTTAATATTCTGGTTTACAGTTGCCCTGGCAATCTTTTCCATCTTTTCCTCGAAATCTTCAATCAGGGCAATTTTAGCCCTTGGCGATCTGAGCAACTCTGCCCACAGAGGCATGTTTTCAATAAGAATTGCAGATAAATCACCGTAAAGAGACTTGTTTTCAAATTTATTTATCCTGTGGCTGCCTCCCAGGGTAAGTCCCTTACCTCCCAGGATTTTAGATTCGGGAAACATCCTGGTGTATATGGCAAGAACATCCTTGCCTCCACGATAATGGCAGTCTTCGAGCGCATCCTTTGTTACAGGAATAAATTTGCTTTTAGAACTTGTTGTTCCCGATGATTTTGCAAACCATCTGATCTCTCCCGGCCAGAACAGGTCTTTCTCTCCCATGCGCAGTCTTTCAACATAGGGTTCAAGGTCTTCGTAACTCTGAATGGGAAGAGCTTCCTGGTAATCTGAGATGGATCCGATACTCCTGAAGTTATATTTTTTGCCCCATGTTGTTTCGGATGCTTTTTCAAGAAGACCGTATAAGGTTTCCTGCTGAACTTCAAAGGGGTATTTCTTAAAAAGTTCAATATTATATATTCGCCTGGTATTTAACCAGTTTGCTATCGAATTAAGTATAGGCATTTCAATCTGTTTGGAAGCACTAATATAGTCAATTTGTATTTTCCCTTAAAGCTGTGTACTATTTCCTGAATACTTCTGAAAGCACTTCAAGCGATTTAATCTTTTTTAAGCCCTGAAGATGAAGTGAGTAGTATGTGAGAAGGATATCCAGAAATTCTGAACGTTTGTTGCCATTCAGCAAAATATCATTTGCATTATCCATGTTGCAAAGGGTAAAACGGTTCATCAGTGAAGAAAAATCCCGGTCCATATAGTATCCGTGCAATGGCGGACTCTCAACATAATGTCCGTTCATCATATCAAAGAATACATTTTTCTCAGAAAAAGAGGTATCCGGTAATATTCCAAGGTACCTGCTCAATCCTATTAAAAAGCTGATATGGAAATTAGTGATGATTTTGCTGGTATCAAGGTATACAACAGAATTATAAACATAGTCATATATTCCAGAGTCGGCATCATTCTCGTTAAGTGTTTTTGTCAGAACTTCTCCCATAAAGAATGCCATTGCGTTTCTTGAAATATCACGTGAAATTTTTTGTCCTGAACGTACCAGGCCTGTTTCCTTCAAAGTCTGAATGTTTCTTGATTCTTTGTAGTACATTTCGATGTTAAGTACCTGCAGTGGCTGAAAGTAAGGGGAAAGATGGCCCCTTCTTTTACTGTGCAGTCCCTTTACCATTAAGGATATAAGCCCGTATTCCCTGCTCAGGATACGGGCTATTATTCCTGAATCAGAATGTTTAATTACCTGAAGTACTATTCCCTGTGTCTTGGTAAGCATAGGCTATGTCAGGCAAAAATAGTAAATACAAGCTTATAACGGTATTGGGAAAGATTTAATATTTTGTATATTCATAGATTCATAGGGAATAATATGGCTAAAGAGAATAATGAGAACCTTGTAAAGCGAATTGCCCGGCTGGCAAAACAGAACCAGGAACTGGAAGAGAGGTTAAAACACCTTCAGAAGGAAAATGAAAAGCTCCGGCTAAGGGATGAAAGGAACAGGGAACTGCTTGAAAATATTTCGCCTGATCTGCTCAAACTTAAGGATGGAACAGGACAGGAGCATAGATCTCTGAAATTTGAAATGGCAACGGTTTTGTTTGCCGAAATCCATGGTTTTTCAAGGGTAATGACCGGAAACTCATCAGAAGGATTAATGGATGAACTGGATGAAGTTCTGTATGTTTTTGATTCGATAGTTGAAAAGTACAAGATTGAAAAAATAAAAACTATCGGGGACACTTATATGTGCGCTGGAGGTATCCCTGTTAAGAATATTACCAATCCTGTAGACCTTGTAATGGCAGCATTGGAGATGAGTAATTTTCTTCATGACTTTGAGGACAGGAAGAGGGGAAAGTCTGACAGGATCTGGGACCTGAAGATTGGAATCCATACGGGTCCGGTTACTGCCAATATCAGCGGAAAGAAAAAGATTTCCTATGATATAAAGGGCGACACCGTAAACACGGCCAGCAGGGTCGAATCTGTTTCGGAAAAGGGTCATATACTTATTTCAGTTATGACCTATGAACTGGTGAAAGAGTTTTTTAGCTGTGAGTATTATGGTAAGCTTCCTGTAAAATATAAGGGAGACCTGGATATATATGAAGTTACAGGTCTTAGACCTGAGTTTTCTCTTAATGGACTTGGACAGGAATCGAACGACCAGTTCAGGATTAAGTTCGGGCTTATACAGTTTACTGATATACAGGAGATAATCCTGGATAAGCTTGAAAAAGAGCTACCCGGCTTCCTGTATTATCATAATGTAAAGCATACCGTGGATGTTGTTACAGAGGTTGAGCTAATAGGCTGGGCAGAAGGATGCACTGATGAAGAAATTTTACTTCTTAAGATGGCAGGCCTCTTTCACGATGCCGGGCATACAATCGATTATGATGAGCATGAATACCAGGGTACCCTGCTGGTACGTGAATTTCTTCCAAAGTATAACTACTCGGAAGAGCAGATTGAAAAGATTTGTGAAATAATAATGTCTACAAAACTACCTCCCAGGCCACAGACTTTATTACAGAAGATTATTTGTGATGCAGATCTTGATTACCTGGGAAGAAGTGATTTTATTCCGGTGTCGAATACTCTTTTCGAAGAACTGAAAGCACAGAATAAGATAGGCACACTAAATGACTGGAATAAATTGCAGGTAAAATTTATTTCAGGTCATCAATACTTTACCAAAACAGCGCGAAGTCTCAGGGAAGTGAACAAGCAAAAACAGATAGATAGAATACAGTCCCTGATTACCTGATAACCAGAATTTTTACTGCTGTAGATTCAGCCCCGTCGGGAGAGGAGCAAAGTGCAATATATACGCCCGAGGCCACTCTTGCTCCGTTATAGCTTGTTAAGTCCCAGCTTGCCTGCCCCCCGTTTGATCTTGTTTCATAGACCAGGTTTCCCGAAATATCGCTTATCTTGACATTTGTATCCCTCATTAGTCCGGTAATGCTCACCGAACCATTAAAATCAGGAGTAACCGGGTTAGGGTATGCATACACTTTTTTAAACCCTCCTTTCCCCTCCGTGGCATCGCCCCTGAATGTAATTATTCCAAGGTCTGTACCAATCCAGACTTCGCCTGTTTCTGATTCTACAGATATACTGGTAATGGTATTTGAGAGAAGCGGGCTGTTCTCAGCATTAAAAGAAGCAAGCAGCTCCCTTGCATCATCTTCAAGCAGAAACACTCCCGAATTGTTTGTACCAAACCACTTCCGGTTACCACCATCTACGGCAATAGTATTTATTGTTTCTGTGCCCAGCAGGTAGTCAGCCAATCCTGAACCATCGTTTCGGGGAAGCTTGATCCTGTAACAGTTTATATCCTGACTAAATACAAGGTCCGGGTTATAGAAAACCGCAGGACCCTGGTCAGTTCCTATCCAGATATTACCATCCAGGTCCTCAGTCAGACAATAAATATTGTTCAAAAGCTTTCCATCCTGGTCTTTAACCGTTATTTTCCTGGTAATATCGTCTCCAAAATTTTCAGGTGTATTGTTATCGTCGAGAACGAATAAACCATGGCCTCGTGGAAGTACAATCCACTTTTTATTGCTGCCGGTAATAATTATATCCCCTATTGTCGGGGCATTGATAGTATAGGGAAGCACAAGCCAGCTGTAGTCAGGTTTTAATACCTTGATACTGTTCTGAACACCTGTCTGGGTAATCCACAGCCTGTTATTGATATCGAAGGCAAGACCACATATTCTTGAGTAATTCTCACCCGGTATAATCGTTTCAAGTGGCGAATTAGAATATGAAAAGTGTTCTGTAACCTGCTGGTCTTCTATAATAACAAGGCCCGTTCCCCATGTGGATACCGCAATCTTACCAGGCATATTCGGAAATGGCCTTATTCTCATGGCATCCCATGAATTGTATGTGCCCGACCACCATTTTCTGTTATTAAAAACCAGCGATACGAATCCGGTCCATGTATTATTCCATGAATTGTCAACCAGTCCTCCTGTTACGTATATATTGCCATATTTAGAATAGATATTATAGGAGCTGTTGAAATATGGTCCGGGTATTACCATTGAGGTATAATTGCTCTCGCTATTCTCAATTACTATACCGGCATTATTGTCAGCGATATAAATTGTTCCTTCAGATAATATCGCATTATTGCAGGATGGTTCTGCCCATCCGTAGTTATTAACAGTTCTTTCAATATTCCCGGCATTGTCATAAATATCAATCCTCGAATCGTAGCTTACAAGCAGTTTCTCCCCATCCGACTCAAGACTTTTTACCGGCATATTGAACTCCTGGGAAAGAGGATATCCTGAGCTTCCGTCATACCTTATCAGAGAATCTCTTTCTCCCGTATCCGGGATATTGGATAGGTAAATAAAATCTCCCAGGCTAATAATATTACTGAATTTTGACCCCTGGCTAAATCCTGGTACAGGATCCCAGTTTCCGAAATAGGTTAGTGCAGGATTATCACTGTCAGCATATAGTAATCCTTCTGAGCTTGCAGCATATACCTTATCATTAAAAAAAGCAAGATCAAATACCTCTGTGCTTTCTCCCGAGATTGAAGGATTCCAGGTATCATAAATTTCGGCTTCCTCAATATCCAGCAATACTATCCCGAAGCTGGTCATCAGGTATGCAAAATTACCGTGCATGCGAATCCTGTTAATCTCTTTCCTGCCGGCAACATATTTATTCAGGATATCCGGAATATTAATTATTCTTCCTCCATCATAAATATCTAAATTGCCCGACTTGTAAGCAACCAGGAGCCTGTTTGTCAAAGGTGAATATTCTATTGTACTTATTTCACTTTCTGTAAGGCCCTGAACCCTGGATAATTTTCTTAGCTCATGGAAGTCTTTGTTAAATACGGCAATAGCATAATCTGAAGCGCCAAAAATCTCATTATTTCCTGCAGCAAGTTTTTTTATGCTATGATAGGGCAGGTGGTCCTCCCACGATCCTACAGGGCCCTGGCTGTGAAGCACTCCGCAGCCAAAAGAGAAAAAAATAACAATATACAGGTGCTTCTTCATACTATTTAAACAGGATCTTCCCGGAATTATTATTGTTCAATCTTATTCAGGAAAGTGCAAAGTTTCCTTATTGCTCTTGCGCGGTGCGAAATAGAATTCTTTTTATTTATGCTCATTTCGGCAAAGGTGAGGCTGTAAGAATCTGGTATAAACAGAGGATCGTATCCAAATCCTTCAGAACCTGATTTTTGCTCAGCTATCTTTCCATTTACAATGCCTTCAAATATGTACTCCTCCTTATTAAAAATAAGGGCGATAATTGTTCTGAATCTTGCTGATCTGTCAGGGCACTTACTCATCTCTTTAAGAAGAAGATTCATATTATCGTCTGAGTTTCTTCCTTCACCGGCATAACGGGCAGAGTGAACACCCGGCCTGTTACCAAGGCACTTTACCTCAAGGCCGGTATCGTCGGCAAAAACATTTAAACCGCTTAACTTATAAACATACCTTGCCTTTGCCAGTGCATTGGCCTCAAGGCTATCTTCGTTTTCAGGAATATCGCCTTTTATCCCGATATCTTCCAGGCTTATCAGGCTTATACGGGCTGGAAGAACTTCCTTTATTTCGTTGATCTTATGTTTATTATTGCTTGCTATAACTATTCTCATTACTGAACATTATTTCGTTCAAATGTAGCCAAAAATGTCTTAACCCTTTTGCGTACGTTCTATAATTAAGTACATTTGGAAGAACAGCTATAGCAGATTTTGAACAGGATACCAATAAATAGAGCTCTTACCTTCTGTGTCATTGCCATGGCCGGTGGAATGCTTTTTAACAGCAGTCTGCTGGCTCAGCAAAGTTCTTCATACCTGGAGCGTGTTATAGTTAATTATGATTCAGTAATATACTACGGTAACCAGGATACCTTAATCTCAGAACCTGTCAGCCTCAGCCATAGTAGTAACAATTTTCTTTTCAGGATAGCAGGACCTGCAGAAAGGTATTACTCTTTCTATCTGGAAGGATACGACAAAACATGGAGCGACTGGTCTGAATTTCCGCTTAAAGAGTACACAAACCTCAAATCAGGTAAGTACAGGCTCTTAATGAGGGAAGGAGAACAGGGGATAATAACAGGCGAAACCTGTATATATAAGTTTACAATCAGGGTGCCACTATATTTAAGCCCTTTCTTCCTTGCCTTATATGCTGTGCTGAGCATCCTGGTGTTCTGGTTCGTATACAGGCTGCTTATTGCCAGGCATATACGGAAGCAGGAAATTCTTGAAAACCTTGTTAGCAGCAGGACCGAGGAATTGAAATCTGAAAAGGAAAGGACAGAAACCCTGCTTGCTAATGTGCTTCCCAAAGGCACGGCAGACGAATTAATGTTGAAGGGTAAGGCCACCAAGAAGAAATTCAATTTTGCGACAGTATTGTTTTCAGATATACAGGGCTTCACAAAAATTGCTGAAGAGGTTAATCCTGAAGTATTGATAGATGAGCTGGATAAGTTCTTTTTTCATTTTGATACCGTGGTGGAGAAATATAATATTGAAAAAATCAAAACTATCGGAGATGCATATATGTGTGCCGGAGGAATTCCGCAGAGCAACAGGACCAATCCTGTCGAAGTAATTCTTGCCGCTCTTGAAATGCAGGAGTATATGAAGAATCTTAAAAAAGCCCGGGATAATAAAAACAAGGTATTCTGGGATATAAGAATCGGGCTCCATACAGGTACTATTATTGCAGGTGTTGTAGGGCATAAGAAACTTACCTACGATATATGGGGCGATACTGTAAATATAGCAAGCAGGATGGAATCTTCTGGTGAAGCAGGAAAGATAAATATATCAGGTACTACCTATGAATATGCCAGGGATTTCTTTTTCTGCGAATACAGGGGAAAGATGCCTGTTAAATACAAGGGCGAACTGGATATGTACTTTGTTAATGGTATCAGGCCTGAGTTGAGAAAGCCTGATAGCAATGAGCCTAATGATAATTTTATTCTGAAGATGCTGATGTTGAAAATACAGGATCTGGAAGACAGTGTATTTAGCGATTATGAAGCTGCTGCGAGCCCCGATCTTAAATTTCATGATGCCAGGTACCTGAAAAATGTTTCTACACAAACCGAATTAATAGGCCGGGCTGAATTACTGAGCGATAAGGAAATGCTCGTTCTGAGGCTGGCATCTGTTTTTATATTTGCCGGCTACAGTAAAAGTTATTCGGGATTTCTGAATGAGTCACTTGCTCTTATGAATGAAATGGCCCCTGACTTCGGATTTACAGATAAACATCTGTCTGAAGCAAAGGAAATAATAGAGGATGCTTTGAAAGAAAAACCGGAAAGCCATGCGGGAAATATTTTATCAGATGCAAGAAATGATTTTCTCGGAAGAGTTGATCTCCTGCTTCGACTGGAGATGTTGTATCTTGAAAAGGAAATATTTGAAGGATCAAATAATAAAACAGCATGGTTTAAGAAACAGGTTCAGATGCTGCGTCAGTTTGAGTTTAAAACAAACACCGCAAGGCTTCTCAGGACAAATTCCCCTGAAACGCAGGTAAATGCTATTTCAGACTTTATTTCATCTCTTTAAACATGTTATAAAACTCATTTGCTGTTTCCATCGAAAAGCTTAAATTTGACCGTTAATCACAATTTATATTACACAAATGAATACACTTGACTGGAGTAGCCTGTCTTTTGGTTATATTAAAACAGATTATAATGTTCGCGCTCATTATAAAGATGGAAAATGGGGCGAACTCGAAGAAAGCACATCCGAAAAGCTGGATGTCCACATTGCGGCAACCGGCCTTCACTATGGCCAGGAAGCTTTCGAAGGGATGAAAGCATTTATGGGCAAGGATGGAAAGGTCAGGTTGTTCAGATGGGAGGAAAATGCAAGAAGGCTGATTAATTCGGCTAAAGGAATTTTAATGGCAGAGGTGCCGGAAGAATTGTTTAAAGAAGCTATATTCAGGGTTGTTGAGCTAAATAAGAGATTCGTTCCGCCATATGGTTCAGGAGCAAGTTTATACATCAGGCCCCTGCTATTTGGCAATGGAGCAATGGTTGGTGTCAATCCGTCCAGGGAGTTTACATTTATGGTGTTTGTTACTCCTGTTGGCCCTTACTTTAAGGGAGGGGTAAAGCCAGTAGATATGCTGATAAGCAGAATTTATGACCGGGCGGCCCCTATGGGAACAGGAACCTATAAAGTTGGAGGAAATTATGCTGCCAGTCTCAGGGCAATTGTTGAAGCCCGTGAGAAAGGATTTGCAAATGTTATTTTCCTTGATGCATGTGAGAAAAAATATATTGATGAATGTGGCCCGGCAAACTTCTTTGGCATAAAAGGAAATTCTTATATAACTCCAAAGTCCGATTCGATCCTGCCTTCAATTACTAACAAAAGCCTTATCCAGATAGCTGAGTCTATCGGAATGACCACGGAGCGAAGAGCAATCCCTATCGAAGAGCTTTCAGAGTTTGACGAAGCAGGAGCCTGCGGAACTGCAGCTGTTATAAGCCCGATAGGACGAATTGTTGATCCAGATTCAGGAAAAGTTTACCAGTATTGTAAGGACGGATGTCCCGGACCCAGGCAGATGGCACTTTATAAAAAGCTAACTGGTATTCAGAATGGGGATGAACCCGATATTTTTGGTTGGGTAACAGTTATTGATTAATTATCTCATACAGATTCAGGTACTTTAGCCTCAACAATTTTCATCCGGTAAAGGAGTTTCTTGGATTTCTTGTGTATTTTTGAGGCCAAATAGGAAAGCCGTGGCTGTTAATAAATCTATTTCAAAGGGAAGACTGACAAGTTCATATCTTACACTTATTGTAAGTATATCACTGGTATTGTTCCTGGTAGGATTGCTTGGCCTTATGCTGATCAATGTAAAGGAGTTGTCTGATTATTTTAAGGAGAGCATCAGTTTTTCGGTAATGCTTAAGGAGGAAGCTAAAGAAGCAGATATAAGGATGTTGCAAAAGGACCTTGCTGCTAAGCCATATGTAAAGGAAAGCCAGTATATCTCGAAAGAACAGGCAGCCGAAAATCTGAAAGAAGAACTGGGCGAGGATTTTATCTCCTTTATGGGTTATAACCCCCTCCTGCCGTCGCTTGATGTTTTCCTGCTAGCCGAATACACTCATCCCGACAGTGTATTGAATATAGAACGCTATATACTCGGCTATCCCCTTGTTGATGAAGTTTATTTCCAGGAATCTTTTCTGCACCTCCTGAATGAGAACGTACGCAAGATTTCAATATTCCTGGGGATATTCAGTGCCTTGCTCCTGTTTATTTCTGTTACAATCATAAATAATACTATAAGGCTAAGTGTTTATTCTCGTCGTTTTATAATTAATACTATGCAGCTGGTAGGTGCAACAAGGTCTTTTATCAGGAGACCATTCCTGGTAAGAAGCATGGTTCATGGGATAATAGCCGCACTTGTATCAATACTTCTTTTGCTGGTAATACTGTATTTTATAGAGGAAGAATTTTACCTGCTTTTTTCATTGCAGGACCTTGGTCTCCTGCTTGGGCTTTTCGGTGGCCTTATAATTACCGGTATAATTATTAACTACCTGTCGACTTATATTTCTGTTAACAAGTACCTTAGTATATCAGAAGATAAACTATATATATAATATGAAGAACGAGAAAAATAAGCAAAGCGGCTTCGCTCTTGGAAAGCATAATTATAAATTACTGGCGATAGGATTTGCCATTATTGTTGTGGGCTTTCTGTTAATGCTCGGAGGCAGGAGCGAGGATCCGAATGTGTTTAATGAGGATATGTTTAACTTCAGAAGAATAACACTGGCACCAATAATAGTCCTTGCCGGTTTCGTTTTTGAGATCTGGGCAATAATGAAGAAACCTTCGGGTAAGGATAATTAAAAAAAGTCATTGTGGATATTATTGAAGCCATTGTCCTTGGTATCATCCAGGGAATGACAGAGTTTTTACCTGTCAGCAGTAGCGGGCATCTCGAGATAGGAAAGTATATATTTGGTGTTGATGCAGACTCCAGCTTTGCTTTTTCAGTTGCCGTGCATGGTGCAACGGTTTTAAGTACTATTGTTGTTTTCCGGCATGAGATTATAAAATTGCTAAAGGGAGCCTCACAATTCAGGTATAACGATGAAACAAGGTATATTCTGAAAATCCTGGTGTCCCTTATTCCGGTTATGATTGTAGGCTTTGCTTTCAAAGAAAAGGTTGAGGGATATTTCGATGGAAACATAAGTTTTGTAGGCTTCATGTTAATCGTTACAGCAATGCTTCTTATATTCAGCAGTATTATTCGCAAGGCAAACAGGGAGATTAACTACCTTGATGCCTTTGTTATCGGCATAGCCCAGGCTTTTGCTGTTCTGCCCGGAATTTCACGATCGGGAGCTACAATATCAACAGGGCTTGCCCTGGGTAATTCACCGGCCGGTATGGCAAGGTTCTCCTTCCTTATGGTGCTTATTCCGGTTATTGGTGCAAACCTTGTTGAATTGCTTGATGGCGGATTTGGGGCAGCTGCTGAAATTAGTGTCGGAGCAATAATAACTGGATTTGTAGCAGCATTTATTTCAGGCTATATTGCCTGCCGCTGGATGATAAAACTGGTTCAGAAAGGAAGGCTTTACTGGTTTGGTATTTATTGTTTGATCCTGGGGATAATAGTTATAGTTTTTACATAGATGAATCTTAACGAGAATACTGATTTCCTGGCCGGACAGATACTGTTGTTTAATAAGCCGCTTTACTGGACCTCATTTGACCTTGTTAAGAAAGTTAAAAACCTGATAAGAAATACATACGGGTATAAAAAAATTAAAGTAGGCCATTCGGGAACCCTCGATCCACTGGCAGATGGATTAATGATAATATGTACGGGGAAGAAAACAAAAGAAATTAACCTGCTGCAAAACCTGGGCAAGGAATATATAGCAACAATTAAGCTCGGCGAAACTACACCGAGTTTTGATCTTGAGACAGAAGTTGATAAAAATTACAGTTATGATCATATTACAGAGCAGATGCTTAAGGATTTGCTTATAAGCAGAACTGGAGAACAGGAGCAGGTTCCGCCATTGTTTTCTGCAAAAAATATTGAGGGTAAGCGCGCCTATGAATTTGCAAGGAAAGGAATAGAAAAGAAGCTCGAACCCAGGTCTGTAACACTGTATGAACTTGAACTTCTGAGCTTCGATCTGCCTTATATTAAGGTCAGGATCAGGTGCAGCAAAGGCACCTATATCAGATCTTTCGCCAGGGATATTGGAGTATGGCTGAATTCAGGAGCTCACCTTACAGCTCTTACCCGTACATTTATCGGGGATTTCAGCCTCGATAAAGCACTTGGGATTGAAGACTTTGAAAATAGATTGAACAATATGAAACAAAATTAACTTTACTACGTATAAGGGGGGATAAAAATTAATCAAGTAATCATAAATTTTATATAGCAAATGAAATTATCTCAGTTTAAGTACAAATTGCCACAGGAACTTATAGCTCTATATCCATCTGAGAACCGCGATGAATCGAGGCTTATGGTTGTTGACCGGAGCAGGGGGAAGGTAGAACATAAAATATTCAAGGATATTATTAACTACTTTTCAGAAGACGACCTGCTGGTTTTTAATAATACCAAAGTGTTTCCTGCCAGGCTTTTTGGAAATAAGGAGAAGACAGGTGCTGAGATAGAAGTGTTTTTATTGCGGGAGCTCAACAGGGAGCAGAGGCTATGGGATGTACTGGTTGATCCGGCGAGGAAAATAAGGATAGGAAATAAGCTTTATTTTGGAGAAGATGATATGCTGGTTGCAGAGGTAATCGATAATACCACCTCCAGGGGACGAACCCTGAGATTTTTATTTGACGGCCCCTATGATGATTTCAAAAAGACTCTCTATGAGCTTGGAGAGACACCCCTGCCCAAATTTATTAACAGGCCGGTAGAACCGGAGGATGGTGATCGCTACCAGACTATCTTTGCCAAGCATGAGGGTGCGGTTGCCGCTCCCACCGCCGGACTGCATTTTAGCCGTGAGTTGCTTAAAAGATTTGAAATACTGGGTGTTTCATTTGCCGAAATTACACTCCACGTTGGATTGGGCAATTTCAGGAGCGTTGATGTTGAAGATCTTACCAAGCACAAAATGGACTCTGAAAGGATAGTTATAACAGATAAGGCAGCAAACCAGGTTAATGCGGCTAAAAACAGGAGGAACAAGGTTTGTGCCGTAGGAACGACCGTTGTAAGAACGCTTGAAAGTTCTGTATCAACCGAAGGTTACCTGAAACCCTTTGATGGCTGGACCAATAAATTCCTCTTTCCTCCCTACGAATTCAGGGTGCCTGATATGATGGTCAGCAATTTCCATTTGCCATACTCAACCTTATTGATGATGGTGGCTGCCTTTGGTGGGTATAAACTTGTTTTTGAAGCTTATGAACAGGCCGTAAAGGAAAAGTATCGCTTTGGCACCTATGGAGATGCAATGTTGATAATCTGATATTCCGGCAATAAGAGAAAAAAAACACCGTTATTTAGCAGCGGTGTTTTTTTTGTGTCTGGATTTAAGACGTTCATTTAATGGGATAATCAGTTGATCAAACTACTTGATTATGTTTGGAAAAAAACATTATCTTTAGATTTCTTCAAAAATGGGGCATATTATGCAACCATGTTGAAGTAAATATTGTCTTGAAAAAGATATTCAGAGCCTCATAAAAAGGGGCTCGACAGATTATATAAGTTATGTTTTGACTAAAAAAAAAAGAGACTGGTCGAAATTGTAACTTTTTTGTGTTTGTGAAAGACTTTAAACCCATATTAAAAAACCTCCTGCCATGTCCGGCAAAGCGGATACAATGGCTGATGTTGTCTTTTGCATTTTTTCTTTTCTTTTCTTATCCTGCCTTCGTTGCAGCCCAGAGCAATGGCGATTATCAAACAAATGGAAATGTAACATTTGCATCCGCAACAAACTGGCAGATATATAGTGGTGGATGGATTGCTGCAGCCACAGCACCCGACTATAATAATGGAGTTATTACGATAAGGTCAGGGCACACGGCTACCCTGAGTACATCTGAAACCCTTGATCAGGTAATTGTACAAAATGGAGCTGTTCTGAATGTTAATTCATTTCGGACCCTTACTCTCAATGATGGCCCGGGAACTGACCTTAGAGTGTTTGGTATACTTAATAACAGCGGGACCATTAACCTGGCAGCAGGAGCTTTTCTGCAATTTACAAGCACGGGTGTATATAATCATACAAGGAACGGGGGTAGCATACCTTCAGCAAACTGGCATTCGGCATCAGACTGTAATATTACCGGTGTTAGCAATAGCATGCCTTCCGGCTTAAATCAGTCATTTGGAAATTTTACCTGGAACTGTCCCGGGCATACGGGCAATCTTTATATGCAGTCAGATATGACTGTTCAGGGTAATATGACTGTTTCAAATACCGGGCCTGTCTTTGATCCCAATACCAGGGCATTGAGGATGTCTAATAACTCAACCGGCTATACAATAACTGTACTTGGGGATTTTATT
>JAZBNV010000168.1:0-25473 GCA_036350795.1 Marinilabiliaceae bacterium | reverse complement strand
CAGGATTTCCTAATTATATGCCAGGCGCAAATCTTTAGTGTTCATAGTCGCCTTTATCATTTCCTGCCACTCGTCAGAATTCCAGGTACCAAGGCCTGTATGTGTAATTAAGTACTTCTCGGGTATGGGGTGGGTACCCAGAACCACTTTAATATTATACTTTTCTTCAATAAAGCGTTTGAAATGGTCAATATAGGGGCAGGGTGGATAACCTACAAGAAACCCTGTTGCGAAGTGGATAACTTCGGCCCCGTTTTTTATCATTTCCTCGGGCACGTATTCAATATTTCCTCCCGGGCATCCGCCACAGGTTGAATAGCCGACCAGTTGAACATCATCATCCCTGCCATATATATCAAAAGCTCCTTCTCTCCTGGCAAGCGATCTGAAGCATTTGCCTCCACCACATTCCCTGTAGCGATCGCAAATAATTATTCCGATTTTGATTGATTTCTTCATAATATTTTTTCAATAATTTTATACCTGTTATTTCTTGTTATTAAATGATTTATCGGGATGTTTGGGTGGATCAGGCACTTCCCTGGGGTCTTCCTTAATAAGATCCTGAAGATGCTCAATTGCTGCATTAAGCTGTGCATCTGTACCCTTGAAAGTCTGGTGAGGAAGGTTATCAACCTCAATATCCGGGATAAATCCAACTCCCTCAATCAGCCATTCCCCTTCAGGACCATAAACACCATTCATTGGTGCCCGTGCAAGCCCGTTATCACTTAAGGTGTTCTGGCTTCCCAGCCATACTTCCCCGCCCCAGGTCCTCATACCAATTGTTTTCCCGAGACCCAGTCTTCTGAATCCGTCGCAGAATGCTTCACCATCGGAGGCCGTGTTCTGGTCACAAAGAACAACAATATGGCCCCTGAAGGCATATTGCATGTTCCATGCAGGCTTTTTGTTCCTGTACTGCCAGTAGAACCATGCCTTCCTGAGAAGTTTTTCGAGTATGAAACTGTCTATATTTCCTCCATTGTTATGTCTTACATCAATAATCAGCCCCTGCCTGTCGAACACAGGGTAGAAATCCTTGTACCACTGGGCAATATCATTGCTTCCCATTGCCCTTAAATGAACATAGCCAATTTTACCTTCTCCCCTTTCTTCAACTTCAAGCCTCCGTGAATATTCCCAGTCATTGTACCTTAATCCTGATTCCCTGGCCATTGTTTCAACAACAAGCTCATAAGCTTTGTTATTGGTTCCTGACAACAGCTTCAGATGAACCTGCTTACCTGACTGATTCCTTAGCAAAGCCCCGGGGTGTATCTCTTCGAGCACCGGGTCGCCATTGATATGTGTCAGGATATCTCCTTCAGAAACATTAAGTACGGGATCTGCAAGAGGAGACAGTTCGTCGGGGTAATCCGGATCGGATTTATATATATAGTCTATTCTGAATCCACCGGCCTTTTCATCTCTTATAAATCTTGCTCCCAGTGAAGGCACACTGATATTATCAGGGCCTCTCCTTACATCTCCTCCCCTTACACTTGTATGCAGAACAGATAATTCTCCAACATATCTTCCTATAAGATCGGATAGCTCCTCCCTGCTTGTAATGCGATCTACCAGGGGCAGGTATTTCAGGTACATGGCATCCCAGTCTACATTATGCATATTGGGGTCATAAAAATAATCTCTTTCCATTCTCCAGGCATCGGTAAAGAGCTGTCTCCAGTCTTCCCTTGTGTCTATTTTAAAAGCCCAGGCAGATAGATCAATTTTATCATCGTTCAGCTTGCTTACGGCAGATGTCCCGGCCTTAATCAAATAATAGTTTCGGTCCTTTCCAATAAGAAACATTTTGCCGTCTGAAGTCATTTCCACGCTGCTTACTCCCTCCACTATACTTAGCGCTGGTTTTCCCTTATTCTCAATTTTAAGGGCCATCAGGTTTCTCTTTGAATCTCTTCCGCTTCCAGTACCCGACACAAAATATACCGCTTCCTTATTCACAGCAAGCGAGCTGTAATTACCCGGATCGAGAGGAAGTTCAGTTATTCTTTCCTTGATATCAGCAGGATCAACAACAACACTGACTTCTTTTTTATCATTTTCATCTTTTTCAGGTTTATATAATTCATCATCAGGCTTAAAGGGTGACCTCAGGCTGCCCGGGATTGATATCTGGTAAATCTTCTCCTTCCTGTCAAAGTATGGTTCAGGCTGTCGTGTACCCCATGGACTTCCGACCAGCGATTGAAAATTGCGGTCAGAGATAAAATAAATCCATTTGCCATCGGGGCTCCATACCGGATTGGTACTGTTGGCCCTGTCAGTTGTTATTTCAATATGCTTACCCTCCGCCAGGCCATATAAAAGAATTTGAGCAAAGGTATTGTCTGCAGTCTGAGAAAATGCAATCCACCTGCTGTCAGGCGACCACGAAACTCCTCTTATTCCTTCCCTGTTCGTTGAAATCAGCTTTTGCTTTTTTGTGGCCTGGTCCAGCAACCACAAATCATTATTAAGATCACTATAAGCGATTTTTGAACCATCCGGAGCAGGGTATGCCCTGAACCTTAGTATTTTGCCATCGTCTGTTAGTGCTTTATGGGGGCCAATACCATTTGCAGGTATTTGCATAAACTCAAATTCACCAGACTCATCTGAAAGAGTAATAATATCCTTCCCATCTGCACTGAAGACTGCATCGCGATACCTTACTCCTTCTTTTCTTGACAACTGTACCAGTCGTCCATCACCCCGGGGGGCTACAAATACTCTTCCCCGGGCAGTAATTACAATTTTATCTCCCTCTGGATGAGCATGTACGGAAGTAATATATTGCTGCGGATCCTTAACCCACTTTTCCCTCATCTGGTCCATATCTGAACTGAGGCTTATATCCAGTTTTTGCTCCCTGTCAGCACTCAGGTCGTAAAGCCAGATATCAGCTCCAACCTGGTATGCAATCTTTCCATTATAAAGAGTCGCATATCTTACATCAAAATCCTTCTGCTGTGTATGCTGGCGATAATCTTTCCCATCGTCGGTCATCGACCAGATATTCATTATTCCATCCCTGTCGGTGATAAAGTAAACCCTGTTGTTCCAACACATAGGGTGGTGACTTTCTCCCTTATATTCATCTGAAAGCTGAACGGCTTCGGCGGATCCTTCTGTATACTTCCAGATTTTCCTGGCCGTTCCCCCCATATATCTTTTTGTTACATTACCGTGATATGCCGGGCGTACAAAGTAGATAGTCCTGCCATCACTGCTTAACGAGGCCTCGCTGGCCTGGCTTAAAGGATAACGTGAAATCTCCCTGGTTTTAAGGTTAATTTTGATGGTCTGCCAGTCAGGAAGGCTTGAATATGCCCTGCTTGTATAAACCAGCTCTCCTTCAGGGGTCCAGCCTGCAACAACAGAAGCATCTGCTTCATAAGTCCATCTCTCCGGCAGACCTCCTTCAACAGGCATTGTATAAACTTCTGAGGGACCTTCATATGTTGCAGTGAAAGCAAGGGTCTTTCCATCCGGCGAAATTCGGGGATTGGTCTCCTCTCCGGGATGTGTGGTTAACCTCTGAGCTACTCCGCCTTTAAGCGGAACTTTCCAGATATCTCCCTCGGCCGAGAAAAAAATCATTTCTGAATGGATAGCCGGAAACTGGTAATAGCCCCTGAAACCTTCCTGGGCTGAAAGAAGAAAACCAATACTTCCTGCAAAGAAGCAAAGCAAAACAATCACCATTCGTTTCTTAAGTAGATAGGATTTCATAATTCTATAATATTAATTATCGAATAAATTTAGCACTTTCATGATATTTAGATGAATTTAAGAATATTTTACACAACATACCGGCTTATATTTCTCTCCCTGGATAATAAAACCCCCGCAGCATAGAAAATATTTCGAGCCACGGGGGTCATCAATTAACTATGGAAACATTTGTTATTCTTTGTATAGTATCTGCCTTGATGCATCTTCTGCTGCCTTAATCAAAGGATAACCTGCAGGAGAAGCAGTTAACAGTGGATGAGTACCTATCTGTGCGGTTAGCAGGCTGTTTATAGGCATCCTGTTTTCAATAATAATTCCTATTGTATTGGTTAATTCTCCAACTGATAAGCCACCAAAAACTTCGCCTCCCAGTATTACACCGGCTTCCCTGCCAACTATCAGCTTAACAAATTGTTTTTGTGTGTCATGCAGGCTTCCCGGGTGACGGTCGATACCTTCAAACTTACCAACAACAATATCAAATCCTTCACTTCTGGCAATTGTTTCAGTAAGTCCTGCCACACCAAATCCATTCTGTCCTATTGCGGTTGAGAAAATAGATATTGTTCCGCTGAAGGTTTTAATTGCCGACAGCTTAAACAGGTTCATCCCGGCAATTCTTGCCTCGGCACAGGCAGTTGATGCCAGCATAACAGGACTTGGCTTCCGGGTTACAAAGTCTCTCTTTTCAGCGCAATCGCCCACTGCAAATATGTCAGGATCTACCGTTCTCATATATTCATCAACCCTTATAAATCCTGAATCGCTTACAGGCAGGCCTGCCTCCCTGGCAAGCCTGGTATTGGGATGATATCCGAGTGACAGGATCACAGCATCAGCATCCAGCTTTATACCGTTATCAAGGCTTACTGATTCCACCTTACCATTGCCATTTATTTCTTCAACACTTACACCCGTCATTACATTAACGCCCCTTGACCTCAGAAGTGATTCTGCCCTCACGGAAATGTCTTCATCAAATGCCAGTCCGAGAATATGAGGAAGTTTCTCTATCAGAGTTACTTCTTTATCTGTCTTGTTAAGCTCGTCGGAAATTTCCACACCTATAAAACCTGCTCCTATAGTAACAAGCTTTTTGCAGTCTTTAAGCTTCTCCTGCATTTTATCAAGGTATTCCTTATTTTTTGGTACTGTAAATACATTTTCCTTATCTGCTCCCTTAAGCCAGGCTGGCTTATTAGGCAGGGACCCTGTTCCTATTACCAGTTTTTGATAGGAGAATTTTTCTCCGCTTTTACATCTTAGCTCCTTTTTTTCCCGGTCTATTGAGTCAACCTCATCATAAACTACATCAATTCCTGAAGCTTCGAACATTTTCCCGGCCGGAAGAAGATCGTTATCTGTTGACTCCACTGATCCAAAAACATATGGAATCCCACATGGGATTAAAGTTTTAGGCATCATCGTAATAACTGTGAAGCTCTTATCCCTGTAAATCCTCTTACCTGTAGTTGCAGCAACCAGACCGGCCGCACTACTCCCAATCACCAGTACATCTGTATTTTTCATTTTATTTAGAAAGTTTTTAGTTGGTTATTTTTAAAGGCATCATAAGCCTCTTTAACTGTCATGTTCTGCGCACCCACAAAGATTTTAATCTTTGCTTTCTCAAGCACGGCCAGGGCATTGCCACCTGGCCCATTGCCTGTGATCAGTGTATCTACGCCCATTTCAAAGAGAACCTGCGATGTTTTTGGTCCAGCTCCATGTGCTTCCTTGCTTATGGAACGGTTATCAAAAACAGATAGCTCGTCACTTTCTGTATTATAAACAAGCAGGTATTCGCTTCGTCCGAATCGGGGATCGATGGGTGCATCCCAGGTCTCACCCCTGGCTGTAAAGACTATATTCATTTTATCAGTTTTTGTTGGTTAACTTCCTTATATTTTCCCAGGTTTTTTCTACTTTCCCGGCAAGCTGTTTATTATTTGTTTCATAGATAGTAAGACCCTGTGTTATTGCTTCGGGGAAAGAACTATCGTAGGGAAACCTTTCAAGAATCGCAATATTTTCTTCCCCGAGAAATTTTTCAATCTCCCCGGCTATTCCCCTGTTCAGATCATACTTATTAATTATGCAGCCCGAGTTTATTCCGAACTTCTTTACAAGTTCGTTTACCCTTTTCAGGTCGTGAAGAGCCGAGCGAGTAGGTTCTGACACAAATACCACGAAATCTGCCCCCGAGAGGGAAGACACAACAGGGCAGCCTATACCGGGAGATCCATCTACCAGGATATAATCCTTCGCTTCATCTTCGGCTATTTGTTTTGCTTCAGATTTGACTTTTGCAACCAGTTTACCGGAATTTTCTGCGGCAACTCCCAGGCGGGCATGCACCAGCGTGGCACCAAACCTTGAGGTTGAAATAAAAAGCTGTCCTGCTTTATTATCGATCATGCTTATGGCATTCTCAGGGCATACAGCAGCACAATAGGCACATCCCTCGCAATTTATTTTATTTACACTGTAATTCCCTTCTACAATATCAATGGCATTAAACCTGCATTTATCCCTGCATATACCACATTCAGAACATAGATCATTATTTATCTCCGCAAGCTTACCACTGTAAAAGTCTTCCACTTTCCCCGGTTCAGGATTTAGCAATAAATGCATATCGGCTGCGTCCACATCACAATCTGCAATAACAGCACTATTCCGGATATATGCAGCAAGAGCTGCTGTCAGAGATGTCTTTCCTGTCCCTCCCTTACCTGAAATCACCACTATCTCCTTCATTTATTATCAGCTATAAATTTATCAATGTAGTCTCTTATCCTGCATATCTCATCCCTGAAAGAAGGTACTTCCTTATAAGGCAGAGCTCCCCTTGAATATATTTCAGCCACTCTCCTGTCGTCGGGTATCCTTGCAATAACCTCTATTCCCTCGTTCCTGCAGTAATCTTCAACCCGGCTATCGCCAATTCCATAGCGGTTTATAACAACCACATGCCGGTTGCCAGTTACCTTCATTGTCTCAACTGCCAGCATCAGGTCGTGCATTCCGAAGGGTGTGGGTTCGGTAACCAGTATAACCAGGTCTGAATCCTTTGTGGCCTCAATAACAGGGCAGGATGTCCCTGGTGGTGAGTCGCTTATAATAATTCTCCTTCCAGGGTACTCATCAATTATTTCCTTTGTCGAAGATATTAAGGGAACTGCCTGTTCCTGTCCAATATCAAGCTTACTCTCCACAAACACCAGCTTACCTGAGCGACAGGCACTTGTTACTCCCATCCTGTTTGCTTTCATCGGGAGGGCCCCTTCAGGGCATAATTCAGAGCATGCATAACAGCTATGGCACAATTCCTTAAATACCAGTATCTCTGTAGCAATTCGTACAATTGAATTAAAAGAACACAGTTCCTGGCATTTGCCACAGAGGGTACATTTTGAAGCGTCCCACTCTGGTATCATCCTGTAAACAACCCGGCTGAATTCTTCTTCGCCGGATATAAACAGTCCTGAATTAGGCTCTTCAACATCCAGATCGATAAGCAAAACATCCTCATATTCTGAAATAAGCGAAGCCAGATTTGTTGCCACAGTGGTTTTGCCTGTCCCTCCCTTTCCGCTGGCTATAGAAATCTTCACCTTATCAGTCGCATGTTAATGATCGCAAAGATTGCTACCAGTTTTAAGATTTCCCTCCAGGTAAGACTTTACAAGCCCGGCCGGATCACCATCCTGAACTCCCATGCACACCTGTATATTATTCTCTGCAAACAGGTCCTGGGCCTTTTGTCCCATTCCCCCGGCAATAATTACATCAACGCCGTTTTCAGCAAGAAACCTGGGGTATACCCCTGGCTGGTGCACAGGAGGGTCAATATATTCTACTCCTTCAATCTCCTTACCATTTGTTGTTACAATGGCAAAATTCTCACAGTGCCCGAAATGGGCAGTTAAAACCCTGTTTTGGGTTGGTATCGCAAACCTCATAAATAAAAATTAGATTGTTTTACTTTAAAATTAATTATTTCTTAACGGGCATTCCCCCGTCCCCGCCTGCCGAAACCCCGGCCGCCACGTCCACGACCTCCGCGAAATGGTCCCCAACCGGTGCCTCTTCCGGGCCCGTTCTCAGTAACATTTCTTTCTTCGTCAGTCGTTTTGTCGGCACCTGAGCACCTGCCAAGGCCTCTGCCTGTCATCGGACCTTCTCCTTCAGGTCCTGTTCTGTCTCTTCCTGGCATAACTATAAGTTTTAAAAGTTAAAATTTACCTCGCGTACAACACCTGCCATGTCCGAATCCTCCTGCCAGGTTCAAAATATTCTTTGAGTGACAGGCAGGACACTCCGAGATGCTTTCTCCAATAGCTATATTAAACATATGTCCACAACTCTTGCATTTAATGGTATTTGTCCTGAAATGGATGTTACCACCGCTTATTGAGAGCATCTTTCCGTTGATGATAAAATCAGCTATCTTACTCCTTGCCTGCTCAATTAAGCGTGTGAAGGTAGATCGGGATATTTCCATTTCATCAGCTGCTTCTGCATGGCTTAAATTAAGCTGATCAGCCAGCCTGAAGGCTTCAAATTCATCCAGGCTCAGGTCTATCCTGATAAGTTCCGGACCCCTTACCCCAAGAGGTTTAAAGTCGGTGTACAAAGGTGGTTCATGAACAATCCTGTTATTCTTTGGCCGTGGCATAATTATTAGTTTATCACTACAAATATAATGCACATATGTTCATTATGCAACAAATTAGAATTTTTTTTCTATATTAAGCCTCCAAACCCAACTATCTGACTTATGAAAAAGCTGATTTTCACAACCTTTGTTATTGGCATTTTGAGTATTTTTTCCTTATCTGCCCAGATCCAGGGAACATCTCATGATTTCTCTGCAGAGGCCTGGGCTCCTGCGCAGAATAAGATGTGCGCGGTATGCCACACTACACATAATGCCACATCTCTTGCAAGTGCACCACTATGGGATCACGAGCTAACAGCCGTTGCCAGTTACACCCGGTACTCATCTGCAACATTTGATATCCATGGTGGTACTACCATAACTGACCCGGGAGCCAGTTCAAAGCTTTGTCTGAGTTGCCATGACGGGACAGTTGCCCTGGAAAATTTTGGTGGAATTACATCAGGAACAAATTTCATTAATTCTGACTATCGTATTGGCGGTCCTTCAGGGAATGATCTTTCGAGGGAACATCCAATCTCATTTGAATATACCACGGCACTTGCAACACTGGATGGCGGATTGCATGATCCTGCTACAACAAGCACAAGTCTTGGTGGTACAATAGCCACAGATATGTTATTCGGAGACAAAATGGAATGTGCTTCCTGCCATGATGTGCATAACAGGTATAATGTTCCGTCATTACTCAGGATAAGTAATACCAACAGTGAACTATGCCTTACCTGTCACGACAAGTAGAAGGCATAACTTTTTCTTATTCCACGCAGGATATATTGTTTTCCTAAGATCCGATGATTATGGCAAGATCCATAAATTATCTTAAGTATTTCACAGTTAGCTTCATCCTTATATTGTTATCATGCCAGCCACAACCTTCTGATAACAATCTCCAGGACAATCTCGTGATTTACCCTCCTCCTCCTGCAAAAACCAGGATTCAGTATCTTACCTCGTTCAGTAAATCTACTGATTTCGCAGGCAAACAATCCGGAATTAACAGGTTTCTGATGGGCGAGGAGGAGATTATCCCAATAATTAAACCTTACGGAGTAAGCATCAGCAATTCTAAGATTTATATATGTGATACTGGTGCACATGGCCTTATCATTATGAACCTTGAAAATGGAGAATTCTACCGCTTTATACCTTCCGGAAGGGGTCAGCTGCAATTGCCATTAAATTGTGACACTGACCAGGAAGGAAAACTTTATATAGCCGATGGTAACAGGCAACAGGTGGTAATATTCGATAAGGATCTGAAATATATTGGAGAGTTCAGCCTGGCAGGGAACGCCAGGCCAACCGATATAAAAGTTGCAGGCGACAGGATTATTGTTTCGGCTGCAAATCTACACAGCCTTCAGGTTTACAGTAAAGATGATTACAGTTTTATCAGTTCAATTTCCGGATCTGATATATCTGATCCTTCGTACCTTTACCAGCCTCTCAATTTTGAAGCAGCAAACAATAAAATATATATTTCAGATCTTGGGAGTTGCATGGTTAAGGTATTTACGGAAGATGGTAAACTGGTCAGCTCATTCGGGTCACCGGGGGATGGTCCCGGACAATTTACCAGGCCAAAGGGAATCAGCTGCGATAGCACAGGTAATATCTATGTGGTAGACGCTGCATTTGAAAACACCCAGATATTCAATCAATCAGGTCAGTTGCTTATGCATTTCGGAGGCACATATACCGGCCCGGGAGGTATGTACCTGCCGGCTGATATAACTATTGACTATGGTAATTTAGACTACTTCAGCAAATATCTTGACCCGGCTTTCAGGCTGGAATACCTTATATATGTTACAAACCAGTACGGGCCTGATAAGTTAAGTGTTTACGGATTTGTAGGTTACACCGAATAAGTAAATCCTGATTAATGAGAAGAGCCTTTTATATCTTATTCTGTGTACAGTTGATTATACTATCCTGCTCAACCAACAGAAACTATAAAACTCTTTCTTTCTTCTTTGACGGAGTGCCGGAGCCCTCATTCAGCCAGGAGGATACACTGGCTGATGAAAATATTCCTGAGGCAGAAAACGAATTGTTATCCATAAGCAAAATTCGGGCAGAGTCCAGGATCTATCACGAGCCTTACAGGTTAAGAGGATGCAGTAATTGCCACCTGCAATCATCGGTAAGTGAGATGAAAGAAAAGGAACCCGGGCTCTGTTACCAGTGCCATAAAGACTTCAGTGAGCTTTATAAATATGTTCATGGCCCCGTCCAGGGCGGATTTTGCACAAGTTGCCACAGTCCCCACTCAAGCAGCGAGAATGCTTTATTACTTAAGCCTGGAAAAGAAATCTGCGCCATATGTCACAATTCGACGAACCTGTCGTCAATACCCGCACACGGCCTTGATAAAGTGGAGTCGTGCCTGGATTGTCATAATCCTCATGGTGGTGAAAGCAACTTATTGATGCGTAGCAAAAGATGAAGCACAGGACAGCATATACCATTCTTATACTGATTCTATATGCTCATTGCACAAAAGCTCAGGAGTTTTCAGAATCGTCAGGAATCTGGCACTTCAGGAAAACAACGGGAGAACTAAATCTGAATGCGGGATACAGGACTCTCTCCACTCAGCTTAACGAACTGGATGAATTTCAAAATACAGGCACACTCTTTGGAGGTCTGCAGCTTAATTCTTCAAGTTACATGTGGAACCCTGATATTATCTCATTTAATTTCAGTGGCGAGTACAGTCCGGATTTCAGAGACGAAAACTATATCAAACTGCCCGACCGCTCAGAAGTAAGAACACTTTCAAGAATAAACCTTATTACATCAGTTTTTAATAATAAACCCCTCACTCTCAATAACTATATTAACTTCAACCGGAGCTACTTTAATCGTGATAATCTTACAAACGTTCACTCAACAAATAAGCAGTGGGGAATTAACCTGGCCGCAAACAACAGAATCTTACCTGTAAGTATCAGTTACAGGGAGCTTTCATGGAACCAGAGAGAGACAGATACAGGCAGGGAATTCCACACATCCCAGAAGAATTTAGAAGCGAAAAGCTCAAAGTCATTCTTCGGGAATGATAAAAATGAATTGAAATACACTTACCGGGATTATAGCCACAGCTATTCGGAGCTGTCGACAACCCGGAATAGTATAAGCAGGCTTGACTTTATAAGCCAGGTGTTTTTTGATCCGTCCAAAAAGTACGGGTTAAACTCAAATATTTATTACCTCGACCAGGAGGGAAGCTATTCTTTTACCCGTTTTGAACTAAATGAAAGACTTATTTTAAATTTCAGGTCCAATCTGAAGCTTGGTGTATCATATAATTATTATGATATGAAGGATCCTGAATATTCAATAAAAACGAACAAAGTCAGGTCGCAAATAACACACCGCCTTTTCGAAAGTCTTAATTCCCAGGCATACTTTAATTTTACCGGAACCAGTCATTCACTTTATAAAGAAACAAGCTTAATATCGGGCACAAGAATTAACTACACAAAAAAGACAAAAGCCGGGGTTTTCAGCCTGGGATACCATTTCTTCAATCATAAAAACAATGTTGATGGCGATAACGGTACCATAGAAATCCAGAGAGAAGAACACAGCCTTATTGATGCAGAAATTACTACGCTCGACAGGCCATATGCAAACGAAACAACTGTGGTAGTAACAGATTTAAGTTCTACTGTTATATACCAGGAGGGTCTGGATTACCAGCTTAACGTAATAAACGACTTTATAGAAATTATCAGGATTCCCGGAGGTCAGATAACTAATAACCAGGCTGTTCTTATAAGCTATAATGCTATTCAGCCAGGATCATACAATTATTCTTCAACCAATAACAGCCTGACATCAGGCCTTATGCTTTTTCAACGCCACCTTGAAATATACTACAGGGGGATAGCACAAAAATATCCATCTGCAAGCAGCAACAGGTATCTGACCTTAAACACCTACTATCAGAACATCGCAGGTTTAAGGTTATATATAAAAAATGCAAGCGCAGGCATTGAGTACGATTACTATAATTCTTCAATTATCCCGTACAAAAAATACAGCTACTATATAAACCTTAATTTCAAACTCAGGGAAAGAATGCTTCTTGCATTAAACAGTTCATTAAGAGATTATAAGCTACTTGATACTGATGTTAACCATTTATACTCAAATATATCAGCAAGAATATCGGTAGCAATAAGCCAGAACTCAAAAATTAACTTTGAAGGTGGATATCTTAAACAGAGCGGACAGACTATTAACCTTGACCTGCTAAGCGGTAAAATAGAATATATTGCCGTTTTCAGAAAGCTGACACTTAGAGGAGGTATAAACATGTATAAAAGACAATACTCAGAAAGCAACTTCCTGTATACAGGATCACAAATTGAAATCACAAGAAAATTTTAAAATTCAAGCAATATGAAAACACTACCATTATTATTATTCTGTTTATTAGTTCTTATGGCTTTTGACGGACCTGCAAATTTCAATGCAAGACTTTCAGATAAGAAATGTACTGAATGCCATAATGATCTGATAGATAATTCAGTTGTACATCCCATTGCTGAAGACGGATGTGACCTTTGCCATGAGTCTACCGGGAAAAAACATCCCGGCAAGGAAACCGGATTCAGGATTACTGACCCCTATCCTGATTTATGTTATAATTGTCACGACCCGAAAAACACTAAAGAAAATGTACACACCCCGGTTAAAGATGGTAACTGTTCTGATTGCCATTCCCCGCACAGCACCAATAACAAATCTCTCCTCATAGATGACTTCTCAGAAAACGCCTGCCTCGATTGTCATTATGTTGAGGTTGACGATATCAGAACCGTACATGGACCTGTTATGAAAGGAGATTGCCAGGCCTGTCACGATCCTCACCATTCGGATAATCCAATGAATCTTAAAAAGGACATGAAGAGTATGTGCCTTACCTGTCACGACGGGCCTATCGAAACAAAAACAAGAAAGCTTGATGCCATTGGTCCATTACTTGCAGAAGGTAATGTAATCCACGGACCTGTTGATAACGGAGCGTGCACAAGCTGCCATTTCCCACATTCCGGTGCATACCCCTTCTTACTTGTGAGTGATTACCCCGTGGAGCAGTATGCCCAGGCTACAATAGAAAACTTCGACCTATGTTTTGTATGCCATAACAGTGATATGCTTACTGAAGAGGAGACAGAGAGTGCAACTAATTTCAGAAACGGCACAAACAATTTGCACTTTCTGCATATTCGCGGCAACAGGGGCAGGAACTGCAACCTCTGTCATAATGCGCACGGAGCACCCAGAGAGCATATACTCGAAGAAACAGTTTTATTCGGCAGATGGGAAATGCCAATGGAACTGGAGCTAACTGAAACCGGGGGCTCATGCGCCACAGGTTGTCACAAAAAACTGGAATACAGCAGGAAACTGGATTAATTACTTTTTCAATTCTGCCTTTTCGAGTATAGTACTGTAGGCATAACCGTAACCAAAATCCCTGTCAATAGCCAGCACGCCGGTAAATATTACCTGGCTGCCGACATTTACAACATCAGATGTTGTTATTGTAAGATCAAATTCACCTTCATACTCAGTACCATCCTGGATATGAACCCAGTTTTTACCCATTATTGAAGGATTAAACTTGGTTACTTCTCCCTTTACTGTAATCTCTTTTCCGGTGAGCTCAAGTCGTTTCTTAAAAACATCGGCAACAGTTATTGTACCTTCTTCATGCTTAACATTCACCTTCACTTTTGATTTCTCAACCTTTGCCACATGAGTGCCGGCATTCTGATTTAAATCAATATCATCTGTCGGTGTAACCATCACAGGCGACTTATCGCCCCCCTTGCATGATACAAGCATAACAAATAAGCCAGCAAAAATTAATTTCTTAATCATATATATTATTTTGGCTGCAAAATAATAAAAAAAACTCCCCTGCTACGAAAAGACAGGAGAGCTTTTTGAGAAAAACGAAATTTATTATTTTAAGGTTGGGTCGGGATGTGCTATTCTTTTTAGGTAAGACTCATAATCAAAACCCGGGTGAAACGGATTCTCACTGTTGTGACATGACTCACATAACTCCTTGTCGGGAACTATAAGACCCTTTTCCATTGCTATTTTCCGGTTTTTCATCACAGCGGGAGACTTATACAGGCTTCCGGGTCCGTGACAGGACTCACATGAAACCCCTTCCTCTTTTGTTATTCCGCCATTCAGCTTCGGATCAATTGAAGCTGCTGTTGAGTGACACTTAAGGCATTTTGCTTCATTTACCGGATCTCCAAGGCCATTCTTTTTAGCATAGTCAAGCGCTTTCTGGCTTTTTAGTGACTCCAGTGCATTGGCATGCTTCAGTCCCGACCATTTATTATACTGTTCGCCTTTGGGGGCTTTATTATGGCACATCTTACATTTTGCAGCTCCAACATATTTGAAGGTCTGGGCTGAAATGCCTGAAGACAAGCTTACAATTACAAGAAGGAGGCAGATCCTTAAAAGCGTAAGGCTTATGAATTTTGAAGTTCCTGTTGATTCTGTCATATACCTAATAAATTAATTATATACCGATCGTAATTATAAGTAAAAGTCGCGAGTCACCAAATTGGCCGGCAATCAATTTATGAATTATTGCCAATTATCACCACTATCCGTGATGAACGACACATTTTACGACTTTTACTCACATTATTAGCAGGCCTCTCTGCATAAAATTTCTACATTAGCATTTAGCTCTTATCTTTGAATTAAAGTAGTAGGTATGCCTGGTGTTTTTATAAGAATCTTTATACTAGTATTCCTTTATGGAGGCTTCTCTCCCGGGCATTGCACTTTGAAGCAAAAGGAAAAGGGAAGGCAGGACAACAGCCACCATATCAGATGGCATTCCACTATTAATAATGATAATACTGCTGGTTCTACAGGTTTTTGGAACAGGATTATTGATAAAATTGCCGGTAAAGAGCAAATTTCCATCTCCAGGCCTGTAGCATATATTAAGCCGGGAGCAAATTCAGCTTATATTCTATGCCAGGAAAGCGGGAAGGTGCTTACAGGAAAGAGAGGAAAGTTTGTAAATTACGAAAACAGGAAGGATGAATGGAAAACCTTCCCTTCGCTGGTAGATGCTTGTGCGATTCCGGGAAATGATATATTATTCACCGACTCATACCTTAACAGCATTTTTCAGGCAAGTGAAAATGGGATTCTTACAAAATTTAATACCAGTGTACAGCTTGAAAGGCCAACAGGGATAGATTACTCTCCAGTCACCAGCACAATCTGGGTTTCAGAATCTGCAGAACACAGGCTAAGTGAGTTTTCCCTGGACGGGAAGCTTATAAAAAGGGTTGGCATTCGCGGCACGGGGCCCCTGGAATTTAATTACCCTACACATCTATGCATCGATGGCAAGGGATTTATATATGTAATAGATGCTATGAATTTCAGGGTTCAAATACTTGACAGAGATGGAAATTTTATTGGTTCTTTTGGAGAACATGGTGATGCTACAGGAAAATTTGCCAGGCCAAAGGGGATAGCAGTGGATTCCAGGGGCAATATTTTCATCGTGGATGCCCTTTTTAACTCGGTCCAGGTATTCACCAGGGAGGGGGAGTTATTATACTACTTTGGCTCTCACGGAAGTGAAAACGGGGAATTTATTCTTCCCGCAGGGATTAGCATTGATGATAATGATTATATTTACATATCAGATACTTACAATAACAGAATCCAGGTATTTGAGCCAGGTAGCACCAGGGAATGAAGATTAAATCGTACATACTCGTTTATGTCTTTGCAGGCTTATCCATTATTGTGAGTCCACAATCAGTTGTAAATACCTCTCATAACCTCTCGGTATCAGGGACGGGGAGTATAAAAGCAAACTCGGAACAGGAAATATGCATATTCTGCCATACACCTCACTCAGCCCGGCCTGATAGTCCACTGTGGAATAAAAATGATCCCGGTACATTTTATAACCTCTACTCTTCACCCACAAGCCAGTCTGTTCCCGATCAACCTACAGGCTCCTCAATATTATGTCTTTCATGTCATGATGGTACTATTGCACTGGGGAATGTTCTGAGCAGGATTTCAGATATCGACTTCACAGGGGGTCTTACAATGCTGCCCGCCGGGCACACAAACTTAAACACCGACCTTTCTGATGATCATCCTGTTTCGTTTCAATACAGCGCCTCACTGGCAGCTGCAGACGGACAACTCCTGGATCCGGCAATTATCACACCACCGGTTACTCTTGAGGCCGGTAAGCTTGAGTGCAGTTCGTGCCATGACCCCCATAATAATGTATTCGGAAATTTCCTTGTTCTGTCGAATCAGTTTTCTGAACTATGTTACAAATGCCACGACCGCGATTACTGGTCGTCATCCAGTCATAATAATTCTGTCTCAGGCTGGAATGGCTCAGGCACCGACCCCTGGTTTCATAGCTCTTACCCCACTGTGGCAGAAAATTCGTGCGAGAACTGTCATAATCCTCACGGAGCAGAGGGTAAAGAGAACCTGCTGAATTTTATACAGGAAGAAAATAACTGCCTGGTCTGCCATAATGGTAACGTGGCTGCAACAGATATATATTCACAACTAACCAAACCATATATACATAATGTATATGGATATAACCTGGCTCATTCTCCCTCCGAAGATCCTCTTGTAGTAAGCATGCATGTGGAATGCCAGGACTGTCACAACCCTCATGCTGTGAACAGCGCCACTGCTGCTGCACCACTGATATCGGGAGCACTCAGCGGGACCATGGGTATAAATACAGGAGGTTCGGGAGTTGTTCCTGCCGTATTTGAATACGAGGTTTGCTTCAGGTGCCATGCCGAAAGCCCGGGCCGACCCGGAAGCTCCACATCAAGAGCTATTGAGCAGAACAATACCCGGCTGGAATTTGATTCAGGAAACCCTTCGTACCACCCGGTAACAGCCATCGGTAAGAACAACGACTCCCCCAGCCTGATTATACCTTATACTGAAAACTCGCTTATATACTGTACCGACTGTCATTCGAGTGACGGGGCCGGATCACCGGCAGGACCACATGGGTCCAACTGGCCTCAAATACTTAAACTGAGATACGAAACAGCTGATTACACAGTTGAATCGCCGGAGGCATATGCCCTTTGCTATTCATGCCACAGCAGAAGTTCCATATTAAGTGATATTTCATTCGGTGAACACTGGCTTCATATTGTTGACCAGAACACACCATGTAATGCCTGCCATGATCCCCATGGTATCAGCAGCTCCCAGGGAACGTTCAGCAATAATACTCACCTTATTAACTTCGACGTAGGTATTGTACAATCTGGTGGTGCAGGAGTAATAATATTTGTAGACCAGGGTCTTAATTCAGGATATTGTATGTTAAGATGTCATGGCAGAGGCCATGGCCCGGGAATGTCTTATTAATCTGAGCCAAAGTCATAATCCCTGGCCTTTACAACTTCGTATGCTTTACCAACAACAAGGTCGGCTTTAGGTCTGAGCGAACTAACTGCAAGGTGCTCACGTTCAAGAATACTAAGCCGGAACTCATTCATCTCCTCCTTCATCCTTATTATCTGGTTTATCTTGGTTTCCTGGTAGGTAAGGTCAATAAATACCCTCATATCAATATCCGGTGCATCAATTGCATAAAGTCCATCCAGAACCAGCAGGTCAATCTTGCTGAAATCTGTAATTAATTTATCTACCTGCTCGGGGATAAGATCAATACAGGGAATAACACATTCCTGCTCCTCCCTGAAGTCGCGGATTGTTTTTCTTATCTTAACCCAGTCGTATTCATCTATTCCTATACGGTCAAATCCTTTATTCCTCCTCCACTCCTCTCGTAAGAGCGGTTGAATCTTATAATAATTATCAGTATGTATTACCTTAACCCTTATATTATCTTCTTTAAGCAGTTTGCCGAGGGCATGAGATAATTCTGATTTTCCGGAGCCAGATTCACCAGAAATACCTATTATATAACGATATCTTTCCTCGTAGCGCTTAATGTCCTTCTTATAGTGATCATAAATTTCTGCAGCGGCAGCTTTATGCATATCGTTTATTAAAAGAATATCTCCTAGCATTTATACTCCTTTCTATACTTTACTGATAATTTTTCTTCTGAGCCAATATCAAAAATTTCGCCGTAAATATGGACTTTATATTTTTTATTTTCGTCCCCTTTAATAAATAAATCGACCATTTCTTCTTTAACCCGGACATAATAAGTTACACCTCTGAAGGTGAAATTGTATTCCATGCTTTTCCAGAAAGGAGGTAATTGGGGACATATGGACGGGTAATCTGTGTGCAATTCCAGTCCTCCAAAAAGGGTCAGGGCAGAATATACTGTCCCGGCCATTACTCCGCAATGGATACCTTCGCCGGTGGTACCTCCCTGTATATCCTCGAGATCAGACTTAAGTGCCTCCATGTACATCTGCCAGCCTGAATCGTGCTGTCCCATCAAATAGCTCAGGTTTGAGTGAACCAATCGCGAGAGTGTTGAACCATGGGATGTTCTCTGTATATAATAGTCGAAATTCCTTTCAAAGGATCCTGGCGGAAGCATATACCCCATCCTGCTGATAATCCTGTTAAACTCATCCACTCCCAGGTTAAAATAGGCCATCAACAGATCAGCCTGCTTGGATACTTTATAATCGTCAGGCGATTTCCCCTCGGCCTTCAGTATCCTGTCGAGGCGGTGAATATCTCCGTATTTCTTCCTGTAGGCATTCCAGTCGAGCTCCTTCAGGTTAAAATATCCGTCAAACTGCTCTATAATGCCCTCCGGGCTAATATTGAGATTCAGTTTAGTTGATATTTCCACCCATTGTCTTAGCTCACTTTCCCTGAATCCGAGCCTTTTTAAAAGTGTTTTCCGGGAACCCTCTTCAATAGATAATATAAATTCACTGATGCGTGTAAACAACCAGCTAAGCATAATATTGGTATAGGCATTATCCCTCAGGCCTCCCTCGCCTGACCCAGGCAATTTTTCATGAAATTCATCCGGCCCCATTACCTTTGGGATATGATACCTGCCAGTATTAGTATCCAGCTGGCACTTGCTGCACCAGAACCTTGAAACCTCAAGTAAGATTTCAGCTCCAAAATCAAGCATAAACTTAATGTCGGCTGTAACATGATAATAATTCCAGACATTATAGGCTATTGCCAGGGAAACATGTCGTTGCAGCGAACTATAATCATCGCCCCATTCTCCGGATACGGGGTTAAGGTGCATTATTTGAGTCTCCTCCCTTCCGTCGCTACCACTTTGCCAGGGGAACATTGCCCCCCTGTAACCATACTCCCTGGCATAGTCCCTCGCCTTATCAAGCCGCCTGTACCTGTACATCAGCACAGCTCTTACCACTTCCGGGTTATGGATATTGTAGAGTGGTAAAATATACAGCTCATCCCAGAAAATATGACCACGGTAGGCTTCACCGTGCAATCCCCGGGGAGGTATTCCCGCATCCAGGTGCACATTATGAGGCGACACAGTAACTACCATATGATAAAGATGCAACCTGAGTAGCATCTGTGCCAGCCTGTCTCCTTCGAGCCTGATATCAATCTTATCCCATATCCTGCTCCAGGCTTCCGCAGACAGCTTCATTTCGGCATCATAATCCTTCATCCGGCTTATTGCCTGAGAACAATGCCTGACCGGGGTAATTACTTTTTTATCCTGGGAAGTATATATTGAAAAAAGCTTCTCAAGAACAGTATCCCGGCCTTTTGTTACCCCGACAGTATAATCGTGACATGCCTTGCCCTTTGAGCAATTGCAATCCAGGTAATCATCAAGATTTTCCGATCCGTTCAAAATATGTTTTGCACCAAGGGCAATTGTAATATTTGAATGAGTGGTTACTACCTCAACAAAAAACCTGTTACCACTGGTTTTTTCAGATTTATGGTAAAGATGATTCTGATTAAGTGATTTATAGCGCTCAACACCTGCATTAATATGATTACCGTCTATTTCACTTCTGATAGTTATTGTTCCACTGTAATTAAGAGGCCTGATCCTGTATCTTATTCCTCCAATATGGTAATAGTGCATCCCTGCAAATATTGAATACTCTACTTCAGTTAACCTCCCTTTTTCATCCTCAACAAGTAAGTTTCTTACCATCTCACCTGTCTTTAGATTAAGATCCCTCGAGATTTTTTTTATTCTGAATACCTGGTCAGGTCCAAACTCAAACCATTCTTCGCCATCTATCCTGAACTTAAGCGGGATATAATTAGGTATATTAACAAAATCTTCATTTTCAATATCCCGTCCTTCTACTTTCGATATCAGCCTGTTATAGAGTCCGGAAATATAGGTTCCGGGGTAGTTTATCCCATTGGCAACAGATTCAGGCATTGCTCCCCTGGTACCGAAATAACCGTTTCCGACAGTAAGCAGGGTCTCCCTCGACTTTTCATTCTTCCTGTCATAATCATAGTATTTAAGATGCCATAAGCTTTCCTTAAGCCCCCTGGAAAACCAGTTATTAATTTGCTCAATGCTTATTTCTTCAAGATCTTCCACCACTATATCTGCACCATTTGCCCTTAGCTCTTCGATATTATCCTCCCTGGCAACACCAATAACAAAGCCAAAATTACCATTTCTGCCTGCCTGCACTCCAGATACTGCATCCTCAACCACAACCGACTTATCATAATCAACACCAAGCCTGTCGCAGGCAGTTGTGAATATATCGGCTTCAGGTTTGCCCTTAAGCCCGATCTCTGCAGAAACAACACCGTCAATCCTGGTCTCAAATAAATCAAGGAGGCCGGCGCGTTCAAGCACAGGTTTACAATTCTTGCTTGAAGAGGCCACGCCTATTCTTATTCCTCTTTCCTTTAATTCGTGTATAAGGCTTACGGTCGACGGATATACTTCAACTCCTTCCTCGTCCAGCACGGCATTAAACATTATATTCTTCTTATTTCCCAGTCCGCAAACAGTTTCCTTATCAGCTGAGTCGGAAGGATCTCCAAAGGGGATATCGATTCCTCTCGATTCAAGAAAGGATGCTACCCCCTTATACCTTGGCTTTCCGTCAACATAAGGAAGGTAATCATCTGCATGTGTAAACTCCCTGAATGACTCTCCATATCTTTTTTCCCTCGATCTCAGGTACTCATCAAACATCCTTTTCCAGGCTTCGCCATGAACAAGAGCTGTTTTTGTAATCACTCCATCCAGGTCAAATATTACGGCACTAAAGTCTGACATATCATTTGCTTTTATTATTTGCTCCAATTCTGTATATAATATGACTTTTTAAATTCATTTCCAACAAAAAGTTATTGAAGTTAATGTTTTTACGACTAAATTTATAATATCCTTATATTACAATCCTATGAAAAGACTCTTTATTGCATCAAACAGGCTGCCGGTATCAATAAGCATGTTAAATGGTGAATGCCAGATAAATACAGGGGTAAGATCTACCATTTACGACCTGGATGAATTCAGTGAAAAATATGAGTCAAGGTGGATCGGGCTGACGGGCATTGATGATCATGTTTTTTCGGACGCACAGAAAAAGCAGCTTGGCATAAGATTGAAAGAATACAGGTGTATTCCGCTGTTTCCAGAACCTGATATCTACCAGCAGGCCATCCATGGCTTTGCAAAAAATACCCTGTGGCCCCTGTTTCATTATTTCCCGCAGAACGCTACCTATAACGATTCATACTGGCAATCGTATGTAATGGTTAACAGGATGTTTGCAGAAATGATATGCAGTATTGCTGACAAAGAAGATACAGTCTGGATACACGACTATCACCTGCTGCTGGTACCTATGATGATCCGGGAAATAAACCCTGGTATATCAATCGGTCTCTTTATTCATATTCCCTTTCCTTCATTCGAGATATTCAGGCTACTACCCTGGAGGGAAAACATTCTTGACGGAATGCTTTCTGCTGACCTTATCGGTGTAAATGTTTTTGATTACGCAAGGCATCTTCTTAGCTGCGTAAGAAGGATAAAGGGATATGACTCTGTTTTTAACCGCATCTTAATAGGTGAACGGACTATGCTCGTTGATGTATTCCCCAAAGGAATTCCCTTCGATACATTTACAAATGAGGTCCGAAAACTCAGCGACCTTAAAAGAGAGAAAGTTACAGGCACCCAAAACCAGATAATAAGCAAATTTGCCGACGAAAAGGAAAAAAAGATTATCCTTTCTATCGATCCCCTCGATTATACAAAAGGTATTCCACACAGATTGCTGGCTTTCGAATTGTTTCTGCAAAAATATCCTGTATATCTTGAAAAAATTACACTCGTTCTGCTTGCACTTCCAACCCTTGAAAAATCAAAATCCCATAAGTCGATAAAGAAAAGGGTTGATGAACTTGTTGGACGAATAAACGGCCTGTACAGCACCATATCATGGACTCCTGTGGTATACCTGAATAAAGAGTTCAGCGAAAATGAGTTAATAGATATTTATGCATATTCAGATATTGCACTCATCTTACCGCTTCGTGACGGGATGAATATGGTTGCAAAGGAATTTGTAGCCTCAAGACTCGAGGGTAAGGGTGTACTTATACTGAGCGAACTGGCCGGTGCCAGCAAAGAACTGCATGAGGCAATACTGGTAAACCCGAATAATCTTGGAGAAATTGCAGATGCTATTAAAGACGCAGTAGAAATGCCGGATTGCGAGCAAATAAGGAGAAATGATGTAATGACTGAGAGAATCAGGAGATATAGCATAAGCAGATGGGCGGATGAATTTCTTAGAAGTATAGAAAATGTTAAACAGATACAGGAAGTAAACCTGACAAAAAAGATTAATGAGCGAAGGAAAGAATACATCGTAAACGAATATATAAAAGCCAGAAAGAGGATGCTCTTCCTGGATTATGACGGCACGCTGTCATGGTTCCGCAAAAATCCTGAAGATGCACGTCCTGATAAGGAACTATACAATATCCTTGAGAAACTATCAGGCATGGAAGAAAATACTCTTGTAATAATAAGCGGCAGGGACAGGGAAACACTTGGCAGGTGGTTTAAAGGATACGATAATATTCACTTTATTGCTGAGCATGGTGTGTGGATAAAAGACTCAGGGGCAGACTGGCATATGATGGAACAGATTAACAATGACTGGATGGATTCTGTAAAGCCAATTCTTGACTACTATGTTGATCAGACACCAAATACATTTATTGAAAAGAAAAACTTTTCGCTGGTATGGCATTACAGAAAAGCAGACCCCGACCTGGGTATTCAAAGGTCGTGGGAGTTAAAGGAACAGCTCAGGAACCTTACAGCCAACCTCAACCTTGAAATTATGGATGGCGACAAGGTAATAGAAATAAAATATTCAGGAATAAATAAGGGCAGGGCTGCTTTAACAAAACTGGCCGATACAAATTATGATTTCATCCTTGCGATTGGTGATGACTGGACGGATGAATATACATTCGATGCATTGCCTGAATCAGCTTACACTATAAAGGTAGGTACAAAGACTACGAAAGCATCCTACTATATCGAGTCTGTAGACCATGTACGAAAACTGCTTGGCAGATTACTGAAAGAAGAATAGAACTATGAATATATTTTGCAGATTACTCTTATTGTTATTGATCCTCTCTTCCTGTAACAAAGTAGCCGAATATCCAAACCTGGTATATATACTTGCCGATGATATGGGTTACGGAGACCTGTCGTCACTTAACCCGGCATCAAAAATCATCACTCCTAATATGGACAGAATTGCAACAGAGGGCATGGTTTTTACCGACGCTCATTCAGGGTCGGCTGTATGTACCCCAACGAGGTATGGGATTCTTACAGGAAGATATTCGTGGAGATCAAGACTAAAGCAGGGTGTAACCTGGAGCTGGGATCAGCCCCTTATAGAAGATGGCAGACAAACGGTGGCCTCACTTCTGCAACAGAAAGGCTATTCCACAGCATGCATAGGCAAGTGGCATCTCGGTCTGGGATGGACAATGGACACAACAGGTATTGCAGATTTCAGTAAGAATATCCATACCGGCCCGAATGATAATGGCTTCGATTATTCCTTTATTATCCCGGCTTCACTGGATATTCCCCCTTACGTATATATTGAAGATAAAATTATTACCGCTCAGCCAGATACCATTACAGAGAATAATTCAAAATTCGGCTGGTGGCGCCCTGGTCATACAGGTGCCGATTTTGAGCATAAGCGGGTACTTGAAACTTTCACTGAGAAAGCTGTCGCCTGGATTGAAAGTCAGGCGGATGAGGATGAAAAACCTTTTTTCCTTTATCTTCCTCTTGCAGCTCCACATACACCTATACTGCCAAGCGGCAGGTTTGAGGGAATAAGTAATACAAATCCATATGGCGATTTCGTTGTTATGGTTGACCATATGATTGGAAGAATACTGGATGTTCTCGAAAAAAACGAACTCAGTAATAATACAATCGTTATAGTTACCAGTGATAATGGATGCTCCCCGCAGGCCGACTTTGCCGAACTTGCAAGCCTGGGGCACGACCCCAGCTATATCTACCGGGGGCATAAGGCCGACATTTTTGAAGGAGGACACAGGGTACCATTCCTGGTGAGATGGCCTGGAAAAATAAAACCCGGGCTTCAGTCAGAGCAGATAATATGTTTAACAGACCTTATGGCAACCATGTCTGAAATTACAGGTGCAGAACTTAAGGATAATGAGGGAGAGGATTCATTTTCATTCCTCCGCACCCTGCTAAAAAACAAGCCATCAGGTCGGAAATCTGTAATTCATCATTCGGTTGATGGTTTTTTTGCAATAAGAAAAGATGGGTGGAAACTGGAAATATGCCCCGGCTCGGGAGGATGGAGCTTCCCGGTAAATTCGGAAGCAAAAGAAATGGGGCTGCCTCCTGTGCAACTCTATAATCTCTATATCGAACCTGAGGAGAGAGAGAATGTAGCCTATAAGAATCCCCTTATTGTAGAAGAACTTTACAACTTACT
>JAZBNV010000167.1:0-3132 GCA_036350795.1 Marinilabiliaceae bacterium | reverse complement strand
TGTCGGCAGACAGGACTGATGGAGGCATGACAGGCAGGCTTTTAACTTTATAGTGAGAAAAAGTGAGGCTTCCCTGCAAGGGAAGATCTATAATTTGGAGAGTGCTTCAAATCAGGGGCTTACAACAAGAAACCGGATAAAGGCAATTGCTAAAAAGGAGAACCTTTTTCTTTAGAAAGTTCATTTAAGATAATCCTGTCGGCAATACCCGGAAAATTCTTATGCAGCCAAACAACCATTTTGCCTTCCGGTGTAAGTACAAGGTCACGGTTACGCTTTCTTATTGCCCTTATAATATGCTGTGCCACTTTGTTGCTGCTCATCATCCTGCTCTCGTTCCTGGGCGATTCCTCCTGTGGCTCACCCTTTGAGTTCAGTGCCACATTCCTGATATTCGATTCTGTAAAACCCGGGTGAACCACGAGGACATTAAGCCCTTTCCTCCTGTTTTCCTGCCTGAGAGAATTCAGGAATCCATCCATTGCGTGTTTGGATGCGGTATAGGCTGTTCTTCCAGGCAGTGGAGCAAGACCCGAGATAGACGATATTCCTATTACTGTACCTTTCTGTTTAAGCAGATATGGAAGAGCAAACTTTGTACAGTAAACAGTGCCGTAAAAATTAGTATCCATTAACTCCCTTATTACATCCAGTTCCATCTCCTCGAAGGTAGCTCTCATAGATATGCCTGCATTATTTACCAGTATATCAATTGCCCCATATTCCTCAACGGCAGCTGCCACCATCTTTTTACAATCATCAATATTGGAAACATTTGTTTTTACACTTATTGCTCTTCCCCCTGTATGTCTGATTTCGTACTCAACCTGCTTCAGTTTTTCGATGCTTCGGGCTGCAAGAACAAGCCTGGCACCGTGCCTTGCAAACTCCTCGGCGCAGGCCCTCCCTATCCCTGAGGAAGCTCCTGTAACAATAACCACCTTATCATTTAAGAATTTCCTGCTTCCCTTATCGTATTCACTTAAATAAAACTTCGGTAATTGAATATTATATTTCCCGAGCCTTTCCATACTGAATATATCCCTTCTCTTAAGCATATCCGTAATTTTTTGAATCCTGTCAGAAACAGTCAAAAAAGTCTCAGATCAGGAATTTATCTATAAAATTATAAACTAAAAATAAATAAATGTCTCTAATCTCAGTTTTTGCTTCCTCAGTCCCTAACAGGCCTTAATAACTTACTCGAATTCTTTGTTCAGAAAAGTGAAGTATTAAATACAATATATCATTAAATATGACCGGGCAGTCACAGGATTAAAATAAGAACCGACCTGCATTATCGCATAAAGCATATATGTTTTTGCAGTAACTATTAATTTCATAGATTTGGATAAACAGGCAGGCCGTCTTCACTGCTGTTCAGATTTTTTATTTGAGACAAAAATATCAATCTTAAGATAACTATTATGACAGAAGTAAGAAGCTCTCATGAACAGGAAAAACCGGTTCCTGTTGACAGGCAGCATCCCGTAAGGACAACCCTGGCCTATGGTCTTGGTCCCTTAACCGACCAGATGTCACACCAGATGTTTCAATTCCTGGTTTTTACTTATTACTATGCTGTGGCCGGGATTGATATCAATACCCTGGCCTGGTCGTTTATAATATTTGCTGTCTGGGATTCAATTAACGATCCTGTTATCGGTCAGTTAAGTGATAATACCAGAAACAAAAGAGGCAGACGCAGATGGTGGATACTTATAAGTGCAATACCTTTTGGCATTGCCAACGCCCTGTTGTTTACGGTAGGAACCGCATGGTCACCGCAGCTTAAAGCAGCTTACATGATCATGATTATCATTTTGTATGATACCGTATATACAATGTTCTCTACTAATCAGCTGGCTCTCTTCAGCGAAATGTTCAGATCAGATGAGGAAAGGGGATTTGCAAATATGTGGAAGAGCATTTTTATTATAGTGGGTGTGATTATAGGTTTTGTTCTTCCGACAATTTTTATTGATAACCTGGTTCCAATTGAGGGATTGTCTGATGCAGAGCTGGCAAAAATACCAAATGACTATATAGTTACAGGAGTAATAATTGGTTTTCTGACCATTATTGGAGGTCTTCTCTTTTATAAATACGGAATGAAGGAGCCTGAGATGGTAGATCATTTTGCCGGAGATAAAAAGGAGAAAGAGCCCGGCATGATAAAGATGCTGAAGGAAACCCTGTCGAACGGTGCTTTTATAATTTTCTGTATCGCAAACCTGGTGAAATGGACAACCTTTAAGATGCTGACCACAATAATAGCCCTGTATGCCGTATGGGTGCTTGGTGTACAGGAAGGTAATATCCTGATTTCAGTATTATTACTGGCAGCTTTTATTTCGGCCGGGGCTTTATTCCCGGTAATGAAAAAGATAGGAATCAGACTTGGCTGGCGTAATGCTTTTATACTCTCCCAGCTGGTGTGGTGTGCTGTACTTGTGCCATTCTGGTTCCTTGATGGGCGGCCCTATCTTGCAATAGTGTTTATGGCTGCCCTGGGCTTCGGGCTATCAGGAGCTATATTCTATATCGAGCCAATTATTGCACAGATTATTGACGAGGATGAGGTAAAAACAGGTAAGAGAAGAGCCGGATCGTACTATGGAATAAACGGTCTGATAAACCGTTACTCAACAATACTTGTTTTTGCTTTACTGGCCCTGATTTTAAAGCAGTATGGATGGGAACAGTACCTTGTGGGCAAAGGGATGGAAGCATCACCTGCAGAAATTGATAATCTTGTTACTGCACTGAAGGTGCTTATGGTTCCAATAAATATTGCCGCAAACCTTATCGTGGTTGCATTCTTATTATGGTTTCCGCTTCATGGAAAGAGGCTTGCAGAAGTACAGCGAAAACTTAAGGAACTACAGGCAAGCAGAAGCGTTTAAAGGCTCTGGCTTTGCAGGCCGACAGGACTTGAGAAAAAAAACCTCCACCGCATTGCGGTGAAGGTTAAGGTTGAGGTCGGTAGCGGATTCGAACCGCTGTACCCGGTTTTGCAGACCGGTGCCTAGCCGCTCGGCCAACCGACCAAATTATTATAAATACTTTTTAAAGAACGCTTTTCTCATCCGCAACGCGGATTACCCCGGCTTTGCCTCGGTGAGCTCCCTT
>JAZBNV010000166.1:0-10934 GCA_036350795.1 Marinilabiliaceae bacterium | reverse complement strand
CTGTTGAAGAAGGCAATGATGCCCTTGTACTTATGCCCACAGGAGGTGGAAAATCCATTACTTTCCAGGTTCCCGCACTCGCCCGCGAAGGCATATGCCTTGTTATTACTCCCCTTATTGCCTTAATGAAAGACCAGGTTGACAGGCTGAAGAAAATGGATATAAGGGCAATGGCAATTCATGCGGGGATGACCTCGGATGAGATAAGTATCAGCCTTGATAACTGCATATATGGCAATTATAAGTTCCTGTATATCTCTCCTGAGAGACTCAGGTCTGAAGTTTTCAGGGTAAGGGTACAGAAAATGAATGTTTGTCTTGTAGCCGTTGATGAGGCACACTGTATTTCGCAATGGGGATACGATTTCAGACCATCCTACCTTAAGATTGCTGAACTGCGGGATCTTCTTGTTGAAGATGTCCCTTTCCTGGCTCTTACGGCAACAGCTACAAAAACAGTGGTAAGCGATATAATGGAGAAGCTTCGTTTCAGGCAGAAAAAGGTACTGAGCACAAGCTTCTCACGCAAAAATATCGTTTATATTTCGCGAAAGGTAGATGATAAGCAGGCATACCTGCTCAGAACCCTGAACCGGATGGCCGGACAGGGAATAATCTATGTTCGCAGCAGGAAGATGACCAGGGAAATAGCACAATTCCTGGTTAAAAACAATATTTCGGCCGAATTCTATCATGCCGGACTAAGCCGCGAGCTGAGAGACAGGAAGCAGGTTTTGTGGATGACAGGTAGCGCAAGGATTATGGTATGCACCAATGCTTTCGGAATGGGAATTGATAAGGAAGATGTACGTTTTGTTATCCACTGGGATATTCCCGACTCAATAGAATCTTACTTCCAGGAAAGTGGAAGGGGTGGCCGTGACGGCAAAAAGAGCTGGGCTGTCCAGCTTTTTAACAATTCTGATATTGCACATGCCCGCGACAGGATCAGGAAGAATTTTCCTCCGGCAGAGCGGATCAAGGATGTTTACGAGATGTTATGTAATTTTCTGAATATTCCTATCGGGGCCGGTAAGAACAATGTATACGACTTTAACCTCGGCCACTTCGTGTCTGAATACAGGCTCTCTGTAAGTGAGGCCTATAATAGTATAAAGTTTCTTGAAAAGGATGCTTACCTCGAACTTACCGAAGAATTAAACAATCCCTCCAGGGTTCATTTTATAGTAAGCCGCGACGATCTGTATAAATTCCAGGTGGCAAATCGCACCATGGATGGCTTTATTAAGCTGTTACTGAGGTCATACACCGGCATGTTTTCGGGCTTTGTAGCAATAAACGAAGATTTTCTGTCACAGAAGACCGGACTTGACAGGGATAAGATCTATAATTTCCTGACTCATTTAAGTTCTCATAATATTATACGTTATATACCTGGAAAGAAAAGCGCCCTGATTGTTTTTGTGGAAGAAAGGCTCGACAGGAAATCACTGCTTATTACCAGGGAGAACCATATCGATGTAAAGGAAAGATTTACTGAACGCCTTGAAGCCATGCTTTCATATGTTACCAACGAATCAAAATGCAGGGCATCAATGCTGCTCGAATATTTTGGCCAGGAATCAAAGCGCTGCGGGAGCTGTGATGTATGCCTGAGCCGAAACGAACTTGACCTTAGCAAGTATGAATTTGATATGATACTTGATGAAATAAAGTACCTGCTTTCTTCGCGCGAAATGGAGATTGATGAACTGATAGCAAAGTCAAAGAATAACGAAGACGATCTGATAAAGGTGGTCAGATGGCTTCTGGACAGGGATAAGATACTTAAAGACAAGTCAAATAAGCTTACCTGGAACAGCCTGGGACTCTGAGATCTTCGATTGGCTTACCGGTAAACGCCCGCACCTCTGTGCCCACCTCCTTTGCCCTATGCCTTATGCCCTACGCCTTATGCCCTACGCCATGCTATTAAAATTATAAGTGTTATTTTTGCAGCAAAATATTAATTAATGGATATAATCGAGCAGAAAGTATATTCGAAAGAGGTAATTGAATTTACTGCTGTCGCAAACGAGTATTGTGCTTTTACTGATAGGGTAAATGACTACAATGGAATACAGGTGCTCAGGTTTATGCAAAGAATATTGCCCTTGCTCTATTCAAAAATCCTGGCGCTTCCTGTATTTGAACCGGTTCTGGAAGATAATCCGGAAAAATATGTTACAGAAGCCGACTGGCAGCGTGTACACGATAGTATTATAGTTAAACTGGGCGAAGCCAACGATTATCTCGAGGTCTTTGATGAGGCAATGGATTTCAGCGAATCTGCAGTTAGTTCAGGCATAGCAGAAGATCTGGCCGATATTTACCAGGATATCAAAGACTACCTTGTTTCTTACAGCATAGGTACGCTTGAAATTATGAATGAGGCCCTGTGGCAGTGTACCGAGAATTTCAACCTCTACTGGGGTCAGACGCTGGTTAATACACTGAGAGCAATACATAGTGCTCTTAAAACCCCGGAAAAGATTGGAGAACAGACTGACAGACCACGGTCGGAAGCCGGTGATATTGATACTTCCGACTGGATAATAAGTAAAAGAATGGAAGACGAGAGGGAGGCTGATTATGAATGATTTCAGACAGGAACTTTCGCAGGAAGAGCTTAAAGAATATCCTGTCAGAAAATTTGAAGGGGAGATTTTCCTGGTCGATAGCATAAGCAAGCTACCGGCAGCTCTCAGCGAAATGGCTGAATATTCGGTGCTTGGCTTCGATACCGAAACCAGGCCGGCTTTCAGGAAAGGCGTAAAAAATAAGGTTGCATTGCTGCAGCTTGCCTCTCACGACAAGGCCTGGCTTTTCAGGCTTAATATGATTGGTTTGCCGGATAGCCTGAAAAGCTTTCTTTCGAAACAAACTATTATCAAGCCGGGTGTGGCAATTCACGATGATATAAAAGGTTTAAATGACTGGAACAGTTTTAAGCCGGGGGGCTTTGTTGAACTCCAGGACATGGTTAAGGATTACGGGATAGTAAGTTCCGGCCTGAAAAAGTTATCGGCCATTGTGCTGGGTTTCGCAATCTCAAAAAGACAACAGGTAACAAACTGGGAGAATTCAAGTCTCAGTGATGCACAGCTTGCTTATGCCGCCACCGATGCATGGGTCTGCCTGCAGATATATGATTATTTATTGAATGGTAAAGCTTAATTAGTTTGAAATGAGCGGGATAAAGCTTGTGTTAAAATCAGGTAAAGATCAGTCGCTGATGCGCTATCACCCCTGGATCTTCTCGGGAGCTATAAAAAAGATCTATGGCGATCCACGCGAGGGTGATGTTGTTGATGTATACGATAACAAGGATAACTTTCTGGCCACAGGCTACTACCAGCCGGGATCAATTGCAGTACGCGTAATGGATTTTGAGAAAAGAGAGCTGGATAAGGAATTTTACCATGAAAGAATTTCTGCGGCAATCGAATACAGGAAAAAATCAGGAGTGCTGTCGATGCCAGGCACCAATGCCTACAGGCTGGTGCATGGCGAAGGTGATGGTTTGCCAGGACTGATTGCAGACTACTACGACGGAGTGCTCGTACTGCAGTTTCATTCGCTCGGCATATACCGTGAAAAAGATACAGTATGCTCTGTCTTACGCTCGCTTCTTGGAACTGATTTAAGGGCGATTTACAATAAGAGCGAAACCACACTGCCATTTAAAGCAGATACCGGGGCCGAAAACGGATATCTCTACGGGTCAGCTGACCCAGGGATTGTTAGTGAATACGGCTATAAATTCAGGATTGATTGGGTAAACGGGCAGAAAACAGGTTTTTTTATCGATCAGAGGGAGAACAGGAGGCTTCTCCAGGAATATTCGGAGGGTAAGAAGGTACTGAATCTCTTCGGGTATACGGGTGGCTTTTCTGTATACGCCATGAAGAACGCGGCAAGGGTAGATACCGTTGATATATCCGAAAAAGCAGTAAGACTTGCAGAGGAGAATGTTGAACTCAATTTCCCGGGAGACAGGAGGCACAGCGGGGTTACAGCCGATGCTTTTAAATACCTGGATAATACTGCTGCCGGTGAGTATGACCTGGTAATACTGGATCCGCCGGCTTTTGCAAAGCATAATAATGTTCTGCATAATGCATTGCAGGGTTATAAGCGCCTAAATATGAAAGCTATACAGCAGCTTAAGCCGGGAGGTATAATTTTTACTTTTTCCTGTTCACAGGTAGTTAGCCGTGATAATTTCAGGAAGTCTGTTTTTGCTGCAGCAGCCAATACTGGCAGAAAGGTAAGGATTTTGCACCAGCTGAGCCAGCCGGCAGATCATCCTGTAAATATATATCATCCCGAGAGTGAGTACTTAAAAGGATTGGTTATTTATGTTGAATAGAATGGATAAGAAAAAATATATATCAGTTATAGCCGAAAGACTGGGACATCATGAGTGGCAGGTTGAGAATACCGTGCGCCTTATTGAAGATGGTGCCAGCATACCTTTTATCAGCAGGTACCGTAAGGAGATGACAGGCAGCCTTGATGAGGTTCAGATAGCTCATGTAAAAGATGAATATGAAAAGCTGATAGAGATTGATAAGAGGAGGGAAGCAATAATAAAGTCGATCGAAGACCAGGAAAAGATGACTCCTGAACTGCTCGACAGGATAAACAAAGCACTTGTAATGTCAGAGCTGGAAGATATATACCTTCCTTTCAGACCTAAACGCAAAACAAGAGCTTCTGTTGCAAGAGATAAAGGACTGGAACCCCTTGCAGCCCTTATAATGAAACAATATGCAGATAATCCGGAAGATAAAGCTGAGGAGTTTATTAATGATGATGTGGAAAGCATTGAAGATGCACTGCAGGGAGCAAGGGATATCATTGCAGAATGGGTAAATGAGAACGAGCAGGCCCGTAAAAGGATTAGGCGACTTTTTGAGAGGGACGCAAGGATAGAATCAAAGGTGGCAAAGGGTAAGGAAGAAGAAGCTGCCAAGTACCGCGACTATTTTGATTGGAGTGAGCCGCTGCGTAAATGTCCTTCCCACAGGTACCTGGCTATGAGAAGGGGAGAGGCCGAAGCTTTCCTTAAGCTTACAATACAGCCCGATTCCGTAAAGGCCCTGGAGATACTGGATGAATTCTTTGTTAAAACCTCCAATAATTCAGGGAAGCAGGTCAGGATTGCCGTTGAAGATTCATGGAAGCGCTTACTCGGTCCTTCAATAGAGACCGAATTCAGGAACCTGTCAAAAGAAGCTGCCGATAAAGAAGCCATCAAGGTGTTCTCAGAAAACCTCAGGCAACTATTGCTGGCCTCACCGCTGGGAGAAAAAAATGTACTTGCCCTTGATCCGGGTTATCGTACTGGTTGCAAGGTAGTATGCCTCGACAGGCAGGGTAAGCTGCTGCATAATGAAACAATCTTCCCGCACCCGCCACAAAACCAGACAGCTCTTTCAGTACGTAAAATCTCCAGCCTTGTCGATGCTTATAAGATTGAGGCCATAGCCATTGGTAACGGCACCGCAAGCAGGGAAACAGAGGATTTTATCAAGTGGATGAAATTTGACAGGGATATACAGGTTTTCGTTGTTAACGAAGCAGGTGCCTCAATTTATTCTGCATCAAAAATTGCACGCGACGAATTTCCTGATTATGATGTTACAGTCAGAGGGGCAGTATCTATCGGGCGCAGGTTAATGGATCCTCTTGCTGAACTGGTTAAGATTGATCCTAAATCAATAGGTGTCGGACAGTATCAGCACGATGTCGACCAGGTAAAACTGCAGCAGAGCCTCGATGATGTTGTTGTATCGTGTGTTAATGCAGTTGGTGTTGAGGTAAATACTGCAAGTAAACACCTGCTTACCTATGTATCGGGCTTAGGCCCTCAGCTTGCAGGCAATATTGTTGATTACCGCGCAGCAAACGGGCCTTTCCATTCGCGTAAAGAGCTTCTAAAGGTAAGCAGGATGGGCGAGAAAGCCTTCGAGCAATGTGCCGGTTTCCTGAGAATCAGGAATGCTGAGAACCCACTTGATTCAAGTGCAGTTCACCCCGAAAGCTATCATATCGTTGCCAGGATGGCAAAAGATTGCGGTCTGGGGCTGAATGAACTTATTGCCAGCCATGAAATCCAGGATAAGCTCAGGCTGGAAGATTATGTTGATGATAAAACCGGGCTGCCTACATTGAAGGATATACTTGACGAGCTGAAAAAGCCGGGCAGGGACCCGCGCACAAAAATCAGGGAATTCAGGTTTGCCGATATAAGATCGATAGAAGATATTTCAGAGGGGATGGTTGTGCCCGGAATAGTAACTAATATAACCAATTTCGGTGCCTTTGTGGATATAGGGGTAAAACAGGACGGACTTGTTCATATTTCTAATATGAGCAATACCTTTGTTAAAGATCCCAACACTATTGTGAAGCTTAACCAGCATGTTATGGTAAAGGTGACAGGGGTAGACCTTGCAAGAAAAAGAATACAACTTTCGATGAAAGACCTGGACTGATAATAAACATATCTGAACTTCAGGCGTTAAATTATTGTATCTTTGACACAAAGAGAATATAAAACTAAAGGGGGAAATGGATAAACTTAACGGAAAGAACCTGTATTTTATGTTCCTGGCCGGTGCTAACAGGATCATCGACCAGCAGTCTGAAATTAACAGGATAAATGTGTTCCCTGTAGCAGATGCAGATACCGGGACCAATATGGCTTCTACCATAAGAACAGTAGTCGACAGCCTGGAGATTAATGGCTCATTCAAGATTACTGCAGACTCAATAGGCATGGCCGCACTGGCTGGTGCAAGGGGTAATTCAGGTATTATCTTTGCCCAGTTTCTTTATGGATTCAGCGAAGAAATATGCGAATGCACTGAAATTACCATTAAGGAGTTTGCAGAATCATTAAAGAGATCGGTAAAATACCTTTATGAGGCAGTTGCTAACCCTGTTGAAGGTACTATCCTGACCGTTATCCGCGAATGGATCGAATTTATTCACGAACATAGTCAGAGATTCGATGATTTTGCTAACCTGATGGTGGAGTCGTACGAGGTAGCAAAAAAATCCTTACTCGAGACAACATCTAAACTGGCCGAGCTTACGCGCTCAAATGTTGTTGATGCAGGAGCAAAAGGCTTTGTTGTCTTTCTTGAGGGTATGAAAGACATGGTTACAAGAAAGAATATAAAGCAGCTTGTAGCAATGGCAAACGAGGTAAAAGTTCCTCTTACACTGGAAGAGGTTCCATCTGAGGAACCTGAATTCAGGTATTGTACAGAGGCAATGATCGACGGTGCTGATATGGACAAAGACCTGCTGAAGAAACTTCTTGCCGGTTTTGGCGATTCTGTTGTAGTTGCCGGATCATCCAGGAAGGTAAGGCTTCATGTCCATACCAACGAGCCTGCCGGTCTCTTTGTTAAGCTGAGAGATTTTGGTACAATAAGTTTCCAGAAAGTGGAAGATATGCAGCGCCAGTTTGAATCGGCCCATAAAAGGAAATACAGCATTGCCCTGGTTACAGATTCAACATGCGACCTGCCTGTTGATTTTATTGAGAAGTACCAGATTCATGTTGTCCCGATCAATATGAATATTGATGGCAATAACTACCTTGACGGGCTAACAATAACACATAAGGAGTATTATAAGCTTGCAGAGTCAGCAAAGGAGGTTCCTTCAACCTCCCAGCCTTCGCCATCTACTTTTGTTAATCTGTATTCGCAGCTTGCAAGTCGCTACGACTCGGTTATTGCAATTCATATCTCCGGGGGATTAAGCGGTACTTTCAACACAAGCCTGAATGCAGCAGCCAGGGTGAAGAAGGAACTAAATGCCCGTATCGATGTACTCGACGGAAAAATGATTTCCGGGGCTGTAGGTTTGCAGGTAATGAGAATTGCCGGGATGATAGAAAAAGGTCTTTCGCATGATGAAATATTGACCGAAGCTGAAAAGATCAGGTCGGGGGCTGCTATATATGTTAGTGTCAGAACCCTTAAATACTTTATCAGGAGTGGCAGGGTGAGTCCCCTGAAAGGACTTATTGCACAGGCACTTAAAGTAAAACCCATTGTGTCGGTTGCCGAAGATGGGAAAGCAGTGCTGCTCGATAAATCCCTGTCGTATAATGGTAACAGGAAGAAGGTCATTAACAGGGCAAGAAAAGCAATCGAGGGCCGGGATTTATATGCCTATTCCATTAACCATGTAATGAGCCCCGGTGAAGCCGAATACTTTATAAAAGAAATGACAGAGCTTACCGGCAGACCACCTGCCTTTGTAAGCACAGTTTCTCCATCGTTGGGAACACATACAGGTAAAGGCACCGTTGCCGTAACTCTGCTTGTAAATTAAGCCTTAAGCCCGAAGCAGTTTTATAATTCTGAACGCAGTGAAGAATCTGTGCAATGGTACAGTTCAGAATCCCCACCTGCGCTCAGAATATAATCTAAGACTTATTTCTTTATTCCAGCCAGGTCCAGGATAAAAGCATATTCCAGTGCCGTTGTCCTGAGTCTTTCAAAGCGACCCGATGCACCTCCGTGACCTGCCGACATATTACACTTCATTACCAGTAGGTTATTGTCGGTTTTCATATCGCGAAGCTTTGCACACCACTTGGCAGGCTCCCAGTACTGAACCTGCGAATCCCAGTATCCGGTAGTTATAAGAATATTGGGATAATCCATTTCTTTTACCTGGTCGTAGGGTGAATAGGAAAGCATATAATCATAGTATTCTTTTTCCCTTGGATCGCCCCACTCATCCCATTCAAAAGTAGTAAGCGGTATTGAAGCATCAAGCATGGTTGTAACCACATCTACGAAGGGAACCCCGGCAAGAATACCCTTGTAAAGGTCGGGTCTCATGTTGGCAATTGCACCCATCAGCAAACCGCCTGCCGATCCGCCCCTTGCAAAGAGCCTGTCTGTGCTGGTATATTTCTCGTCGACAAGGAACTGCGCACAGTCATTAAAATCTGTGAATGTATTAATCTTATTTAACAGCTTGCCATCTTCGTACCAGTAACGGCCCATATCACTTCCACCCCGTATATGTGCCAGTGCATAGGCAAAACCCCTGTCAAGCAGGCTTAAAACTCCTGAATTAAATGAGGGATTGGTTGAAGAACCATAGGAACCATAGGAGTAGAGGAGGAGCGGTGCCTTTCCATCCTGGTTGAATCCTTTCCTGTATACGAGGGAGATTGGGATTTTTGTTCCATCTGCTGCTGTGGCCCAGAGCCGTTTCGATTCGTAATTGTTTTTATCGAATCCGCCCAGCACTTCCTGCTCCTTCAGCAATGTGGCTTCTTTCGTTTCCATATTGAAGTCAAGTACCGACGAAGGTGTTGTAAGGGACGTGTAGGTATAGCGAAGAGTTGAGGTTGCACTCTCATTATTTGCCCCAAGACTTGCTGTATAGGTTTCTTCACCAAAATCTATATAGTAATCTTCACCCGTGGCATTATTTATTATACGAAGGGCATTAAGCCCGTTTACCCTCTCACTCAGGGCCAGGAAATTATCAAATACTTCAAATCCCTGGAGCATAATATCATCGCGGTGAGCAATTAGTTCTTCCCAGTTTTCCTTTCCTGTCGATCTTTCACCGGCTGTCATAAGTTTAAAATTGCTGGCTCCATCAAGGTTTGTACGTATATAAAACCTGTTTCCGACATGATCAAGCTGGTATTCGTGATCTCTTTCCCTTTGCTGGAAGAGCCTGAAATTACCGTCGGGATTATCTGCCTCAAGAATCCTGGCTTCGGTCGATAGTGTCTGGCTTGAGTATATTACAAGGTATTTTTTGCTCTTTGTTTTATAGATACCTGTTGTAAACTCCTCATCTTCTTCAAAATATACGGTTTTATCTTCATCAGGATCAGTGCCAAGCTTATGCTTGATTATTCTTTCTGCTCTCAGTGTTTCCATATCCTTACCTACATAAAAGACTGTAAGGTTATCATTTCCCCATACAACTCCCCCTGTAGTATTTGGTATTACATCACCAAGGTATTCTCCTGTGGCAAGGTCAAGAAAGCGTACATCATACCTTCTGCGGCTTACGTAATCGATCCCGTAAGACAGGATTTTATTGTCGGGACTAACATTTAATCCTGATACACTGCAATATTCTTTACCTTCTGCAAGCTTGTTTACATCCAGCAATAATTCAGATTCTGCATCAAGGCTTCCCTTTTTCCTGAAATACAGAGGATACTCTTTACCTTCTTCATACTTGGTATAATAATAATAACCGTTTTCAAAAGTTGGAACAGACTCATCATCCTGCTTTATCCTTCCTTTCATTTCCTCGAAAATTGAATTTTGAAGATCCTCGGTATGAGCGAGTACAGATGAAAGATATTCATTTTCTGCATTCAGGTAATCCAGTACCTTCTGAGTTTGTTCATCGGGAGTTTCAGCGTTCTTCTGCTCGTCGCTCAGTCTCATCCAGTAATAAGAATCTATCCGTGTATCTCCATGGGCAACAAGCTCTTCAGCAATCTTTTCTGCAACTGGCGCAACAATTTCTGTTTTTGGTTTACAGCTGTATAATATTGCTGCAACAGCGATTATCATACATAAAAAAAGTCTTTTCATAGATTATTATTTTTTGGTTAGTTATATGGTATCAGTCTGTTCATTATATTGAGGCAGTATAAGATTTCCCCGGCGCATCATGCCGGTTCAGGAAACTGTTCTGTCCTTATATATGCTACTTTCAATTAAGATATGTAAGCAGAATAGTAAAATTAATCTTTTAATTCTTATTTGACTGTACAGGGGGAAAGATTTTCTTACTTCTTTACTGCATCCCTGGCTGATATCAGGATAATAACTCCCGCAATGGTTATTAAACCTCCTGCTATCTGGAAAGCCTGAGGTATGGTCGAGAAGTACATCCATGCCCCGATTATTACG
>JAZBNV010000165.1:0-2207 GCA_036350795.1 Marinilabiliaceae bacterium | reverse complement strand
TTTATCATTTTCGTAGTTACCTTCTGTGAGGAGAGTCCCCTTCTCTGAATAATTGAGGTACGGCCCGTTGGCAACCCCATCTTTATAGGTTGTAATATTACTGACCCTGCCCTTGGGAAAATAGCTGATATATTCGCCTTCAAGAAGATTATTTATCCCTTTGTAACAACTTGATGTATCTCCGTTGGGATACAGGGCATATCCGTTAACGGTTCCGTCGCCTTTGGAATAATCTGTTTCTTCCTGAATCTGCCCGCATGGGAAGTAACTGATAGATCCGCCAACTATCTGATCATCCTTAAAAGCTGCAGTCGATAACAGGGTGCCGTCTTCAGAAAACAGCTTTGCCTTTCCATCCAGCTTATTATTATTATATGGTTCGATAGATGAAAGCTTACCTCCTTCATGATAATATTTCCATTCTCCTGTTCTCTCCCCGTTAATAAATCTTCCTTCCCCACTCTTAATCCCGGTCTCATAGAAGTATATCCAATATCCATCTTCGAGTCCATCCTTGTTCCTGTTCCCCATAGAAAAAATGCGACCCGAATCATAGAAATTGCAGTCTAACACTTTTGTCTTTCCATCTATACTGACCTCTCTTGAATTTTTTATGTTATTCAGGTATGACCCCAGCTGATAAAAATTCTGCATCTCCTCACTATTCTTGGTAATCCAGTTTACAACAGTTTCGTTATTCGTTGAAAAGAGGGTAAGATATGCCAGATGCTTAAAGAATCCATCTTGCCTGACAGCCTTAAAGAAAGGGAAATAGGCCTTACACCAGAAATCATCCGACTCTTGCTCAAACAGTTTTAGTTCGTAGAGCATTTCGGTCTGTTTAATATATTTTACATTCAGATCAATTTCCGATTCGAATTCATCATTGAGTGCTATTTTTGCCCTTATCATGTGATCATAATATTCAAAGCCCTCGTTATCTGCAAAAGCTTCTATCGGCTTACCCAGTGAGTGATCTAAGTAATTATTGGCCAGGTTCTCAAGATAAACAAGGTTCTCATTTGATCTGCCTGACTGAGGTTCAATCAGCAGGAATGTCTGTAATGAAAGGATGGCCTTTGTCAGGTGACCCTGTCTTGCGGAGAGCTTGCCAAGACCCAGGTGGCTGGAAGCGTGAAGTGGATTACACCTGACTGCTTCCTGGAAACAGAGGTAAGCAGAATCCAGGACCCCTGTATTCATATAGGTTACTCCCATATTGTAGTGGGTCAGAGCATCATATGGTGCAAGGGAGAGTGACTTCCTGTAAAAGGATATCGCTTTTGCAGGATCACTGGCTTCATCGTACCCGTTTGCAAGAAGGAATAGCAGGTGAGGCGTATAAGATCCGGCTTCGTCCAGCACCCTGTCACCCACTTGAAACAGCTTGTCATACTCTTCTGTTTGCAGGAAGCACAGGGCTAGTTCGACCTGACTGTAGACATAGTTTGAATCGTTCTCATGAACCGATAAAAATTTTTCAATGGCTTCATCATAGTCTCCATTATCATATAGTTCTATTCCTTTTGCAATGATTTCAGATGAAGGCAGATCCTGTCCTCTTGAGATTATGCTTGAGATAAAAAGGAGGACAAATAAATAATAATACTTACTCATAGGTTTTGGGAATATATATTAAAAAATATATTTGATGATTGGTTGACTAAAGTTATAAATATTCAATTACAGTAGATATAGAACTTTGCATTCCGGAAGATTATAAATAATACCATATTATCAAAAGATTGTTTTAGTGTTATGCGACACATTATTCATTTTATTGAAGGAGTATTCTCAAGGAAAATAGCTGTTCGGGTTGCCCTGAAACCCTTGCTTTAGTCATTCAATAACCTCACTAAACCTGACGAGAATGGTCTGCAACCCGGAGTCGGATCGAGTTTCAGGATGGCTGCTTATAACGAGCTGTTAAACAGTTGGGTTACTCAAAACATTTATTTAAATTTGAGATGGTTAATTAACTATTCTGCTTTCAGTTGAAGAAATTCTAAGTTGAATAAAAATTTAAACCAATAGGAATCATACATACATTTCTACTGATAATAGCTAAATAGAATTCTATTTTACATATAGACCTGGTTGGGCGTCATTTTAAAAAATACGATTATGAAAAGTTTAAAATTTAATCTTCGTGGGATAGTTTTGACTTGGACAGTCATTACTTCGACTTTTTTTTGGACTTCTACCAT
>JAZBNV010000164.1:0-10924 GCA_036350795.1 Marinilabiliaceae bacterium | reverse complement strand
GCCTTCGCCAAATATAATATCGAACTCGGCTTTTCTGAAGGGCGGCGCCAGCTTGTTCTTAACAACTTTTACCCGCGTCCTGCTTCCGGTAGTATCTTCACCTTCTTTAATCTGGCTTATTCTTCGTATATCAACTCTTATAGAGGCGTAGAATTTTAGAGCATTACCACCCGTGGTAGTTTCCGGATTGCCAAACATTACTCCAATCTTGTCACGAAGCTGGTTAATAAAAATACAGCTGGTATTGGTTTTGTTGATGTTGGCAGTTAATTTTCTTAGAGCCTGCGACATAAGTCTTGCCTGTAGTCCCATCTTGGAATCTCCCATCTCACCCTCAATTTCAGCTTTGGGTGTTAGTGCGGCAACAGAATCTATTACAACAATATCGAGGGCACCCGACCTTATCAGGTGGTCGGCAACTTCAAGGGCCTGTTCTCCATTATCGGGCTGCGAAATAAGCAGGTTTTCGGTATCTACGCCCAGTTTCTCAGCGTAGAACCTGTCAAAAGCATGTTCTGCATCCACTATGGCTGCAATACCACCGCTCTTCTGAGCCTGGGCAATAGCATGAAGTGCCAGGGTTGTTTTTCCGGATGCTTCGGGTCCGTAAATTTCTATTACCCTGCCACGGGGGAATCCACCAATACCAAGCGCATTATCAAGGCTTATTGATCCTGTTGGTATTACCTGCACATCTTCCACAGGCCGGTCGCCAAGTTTCATTATTGTTCCCTTGCCGAAGTCTTTCTCAATCTTTCCGAGGGTAAGCTCAAGTGCCTTCAGCTTTTCCTTGTTTATTTCCTTTTTTTCGTTAGCCATTCTCTTAAAATTATATAATTATGCAGCGATATTACTCGTAGAGCTTAAAGATTTGTGAAGCAGAGTCAGCTGTATCAACCTTCTTAATTACCTTTTCAACAACTCCTTCTTCATTAATTATAAAAGTAGTTCTTTTTACACCAAGGAACGATTTTCCATACATCTTCTTTTCACCGAAGGTACCATATGCTTCCATAATGGTTTTTTTTGTGTCGGCAATAAGAGGAAAGGGCAGCTCAAATTTATCGGCAAATTTCTGGTGCGACTTTTCAGAGTCGGCGCTAACTCCCACAATATCAAACCCTTTTGAGATCATTTCCGAGTAAGAGTCCCTGAAACTGCATGCCTCCTTTGTGCATCCGGGTGTATTATCTTTTGGATAGAAATATAATACCAGTTTTTTCCCCTTATAATCGTCGAGTTTAATGGTATTTCCATTTTGATCAGTACCTTCAAAATAAGGAGCCTTCTGACCTGCTATAATCTCTGCCATGTCTAAAAATTTTTATATTAAACGTAAAATTACGAAGTTTGACCTGTAATTAGAAACTTTGGGTCTATTTGTTATTAACAACAATTAAGTGCGTTGTAATGTTGCCTTTTAAGACCATGAAATGAGATACTCTATAAAAAATAAACCGCGATATTTTCAGCTTCCTGCACTGAAAACTGTTCTTTTAATTATGCTCCTGGTTCTGCCTTTTTTTGCAGCTGCCCAGGAAGATGATATACAGGTATCGAAGACTGAAGCTCTAAGGCTTTTTGATCTTGGTGAGTACAGCAGTGCCTGCAGGCACTTCGATGCTTTAGGCATTAAGTTCCCGCGAGACCCTGAATATATGTACTACAGGGGAGCATGCCTCATTGAGCTTGGAGGAGACACTGATAAGGCTGTTGAAATGCTCGAAGAAGCAATAGGTCTCAGTTCTTCCGTAAAAAGTGTACCTGCCGGATCATACTATTATCTTGGACGGGCTCTGCAGCTCAAAGGTCGTTTCGACGAAGCAATAAGCAATTATGATGCCTTCAGGGACAGGGTGAGAAAGAGTATAGCGAAAGACTTCAAAATAGATGAGCTTATTGCTATGTGTACACAGGGAGATAGTGGAAAGGTGGTGGGTATTGATCCCTCCAGCCCCGGAAAAGCTGAAGCTGTAGTAACCATAACTGATTCTGTTGCACCCATAAAACCTGAAACTCCCCTTATCGCCATAAAGGAGGCCAGGCCACTTATTGAAGAGAAGGTAAGTGAAGGCCAGATAGAAAATACTGCAGCCGATTACGACAGCATAGCAGCAGAGGCTCTCGAATTCCAGTTTAAAGCCGACTCATTGTCGAGACTTGCAGCCAGGTACAGGTCGACATTAAAAAACCTGGGTGAGAATGATCGTGAATCCATTCGTCGTAAGATTCTCGATCTTGAAGAAAATATTTTCAGGTACCAGTCGCTGGCCGACAGGAGGCTGAATGAAGCTGCAGAGTATAACCGGCTGAAATTTGGAGGCACCTTGCAGGTGACAGCCGGTACCAGGGATAGTGCTGAATATAAAAGGAATACCGACAGGGAAAGGCTCCCGGAAAAAACCGGAGAAAAGAAGCCAGATGATACGGTTAATGTTGTTATTGAATCAGTAGCTGCAGATACGCTTCCTCCTCCGAAGCCTGTACTGGCTCTTTTTTTCGATAATAAGGAGCAGGAGGGTAGTATCCCGCTTAATGACACACTGCCCGGGGGCTTGTATTACCGGATACAGACCGCGGCATTCAGAAATCCGGTTAAACCTTCTTACTTCAGGAAACTAGGCCCTGTTTATGGTGTAAAGGCTTCCGACTCTGATATTACCTTTTATTTTATCGGAATGTTCAGAAGACAGGCTGATGCAAGAAATGCACTTGTAAAAGTCAGGTCAGCAGGCTTTAAGGATGCTTTTGTTGTTGCAATAATGGATGGTGAAAGAGTTTCATTCGAAAGGGCCGAGGCTCTTGAAAGCAAATGGGCAGGCACAAGCCTTGTAAAACAGGGTGCCGTTAAGTCAAAAGAGTCAATGCCCCTGACCCTTGTTTTCAGGGTGGAAGCAGCCCGGTCAGAAAAGAAGTTTACTGAGGAAAGACTGGAAACTATGAGGCTGGTGGCAGGTAAGCGAGACTTCGATATAGTTGAAAATGAAGAAGGGGAATATGTTTGTTTGATAGGAAAATTTCTTACTTTTGAGAGTGCGCAGAACTACTCTGACCTTCTGTACAGGAATGGACTTAAAGAAGCAAATGTTGTTGCGTATATGGGAGAGAAGGAAATACCGGTTGAAAAGGCTAAGGAGCTTTTTAAAATTAATTTTGATAAATAGTTAGTTCAGAATACACATGTGCGGAGATAAGAGTAAAGATAGCCCTGTTTCAGATAAAAGTCATGTTGACAGTAGCAGCAGCTATACCCTGATTCTGTATAATGACGAGCACAATACCTTCGACCACGTAATTAAATCACTGGTTGAAGTTTGTGGACATGATGAGATACAGGCCGAACAATGCGCCCTGATTGCTCATTTTAGAGGAAGTTGTGAGGTTAAGTCGGGTATTTTTAATGTTGTAAATTCAATGTGCGGAGGCCTTGGAGACAGGGACCTTACAGCTGAAATAAAATCATAAATTATGTCAATTGGTCTGATAATATTTCTTATCCTGCTTGGAATTTTGCTTTTCCTGCTCGAATTCCTGGTTGTTCCTGGCATAACTGTCGCCGGAGTGGGAGGAGCAATAAGTATTGTAACTGCAGTAGTGCTGGCATTTTATTACCATGGGCCTAAGGCAGGCCTGATTGTGCTGGCTGCCACCCTGGTGGTTTTGATACTAACAGTTTACTTTATGCTCAAAGCCGGGACCTGGAAAAAATTAATGCTGAATAAAGCTATTGATTCAAGCGTTGATAATGTGCACAAAATGGAAGGAAGGGTAAAGGAGGGTGATGTTGGAACAACCATTACCAGGTTAAATCCAATGGGCAAGGTGCAGGTGAACGGAGAATATTATGAAGCCAAATCACTCGACCGCCTGCTCGACCCGGGCATAGCTATTGAGGTAATTAAAGTAGAAACGAATAAATTAATTGTTAAACCAATAAATAAGACTTGATGGGACAAATAGGAACATATGTTGTAATCATTGTAGGGGTAATAATACTACTCTGGATTTTATTGTATCTGATACCGATAGGACTCTGGTTCCAGGCACTGGTTTCAGGGGTTAGAATATCTCTTGTACAACTAATCTTTATGAGATGGAGGAAAGTACCCCCGTCAATTATTGTAGGAGCAATGATAGAGGGATCTAAAGCCGGGATTGATCTGAAAAGAGATGACCTGGAAGCACACTTTCTTGCCGGAGGAAAGGTTGCACAGGTAGTGCATGCCCTGGTTTCGGCCTCCAAGGCCAATATTGAGCTGCCCTTCAAGATGGCTACTGCGATTGACCTGGCCGGAAGGGATGTTTTTGAAGCAGTACAGATGTCTGTTAACCCGAAGGTAATTGATACCCCGCCGGTAACTGCAGTGGCCAAGGATGGAATACAGCTTATTGCAAAGGCCAGGGTAACTGTAAGAGCTAATATTAAACAGCTTGTTGGTGGTGCCGGAGAAGATACTGTTCTTGCAAGAGTGGGAGAAGGTATCGTTTCTTCAATTGGCTCATCCGATAGTCATAAAAAGGTTCTTGAGAATCCCGACTTTATATCGAAAGTTGTTCTTGAAAAAGGACTGGATGCCGGTACAGCCTTCGAGATTCTTTCAATAGATATAGCTGATATCGACATTGGTAAAAACATCGGAGCAGTACTGCAGATGGACCAGGCTAATGCCGATAAAAATATTGCACAGGCAAAGGCTGAGGAAAGAAGAGCCATGGCAGTAGCCCTTGAGCAGGAAATGATAGCCAAAGCACAGGAAGCAAGGGCCAAGGTTATTGAAGCTGAGGTGCAGATACCAATGGCTATGGCAGAGGCATTCAGAAGTGGCAACCTGGGGATAATGGACTACTACAGGATGAAGAATATTGAAGCCGATACCGATATGCGCGATTCAATATCAGGCTCTGAATCTAAGAAGAAAAAATAGAAAGAGTGAAAAATAGGATGAAGGGGCGTAGCAGATTCTACGCCCTTTTATTTTTGTAGCGAAAGAGATCGTAAAGTAAATTATCCAGCACATAAAAGGCAAGTACCAGAAACATTGGCGAGAGTAGGTATATTAAGATATTACTATCCATAATATTTCTTAAAAATACCTTGTAATCCGGTAGCTGGACAGGGGGAAACTTAATAAACTTAAATATGGTGCTTTCGGGCCAGCCAACCAGGTTCAGGGTGCTTGCTATAAGTAAAAGAACCAGTAACACAGCTGTTGATACTATTAGAAATTTTGGGCCAATAGGATTCTTATAAGTTTCAATAGTTGAGCTCTGTTCAAGTTCAATCCTCGACATCACATTATGGGCAAATCCTTCCGGGGCCCTGTCACTGGCAGCTGAGTTTACCAGTCTGCCAATTGTATCATCCCTGGAAACTTCTGATTTCATCTGGTTCAAATTTTATTATTTCTGCATTCTCCTTTATTATTTCTTCCAGCTTTCGTCGAGCCCTGTAGAGCCTCACTTTGACATTTGAACACGAAAAGTTCAGTATTCCGGCTATCTCCTCCACACTGCTCTCCTGGTAGTAAAAAAGGCTTATTATTGCCCTGTCGTTAGTGTCTAATTTCTGTATTGCAAAGTTAAGAAGTGCTGTCCTGTATTCCCTCTCAGCTTCTTCTTCGGTCTCACACTCTTTCAGAAAATCAACAGAATCGGCCGGGAAATCTTCGATCTTCAGCGTGTCAGATTTTTTCTTACGGATAGATGTAATTGCCGTATTATATGTTATCCTGTACAGCCAGGTTGCAAAACTACTCTTATGCCTGAATGATTTAAGCGACCTGTATGCCTTCAGAAATGCATCCTGTGCTATTTCCTCAGCATCTTCTGTACAGCTGCATATTTTCAATGCCAGAGAATATACCCGGTCGCTGTACCTGTCCACAATACGCGAGTAAGCCTGCCTGTCTCCATTCAGCACTTTTTCAATGCATCTGTCATCCTCTGTCCTGCTCATTCGTACTTTAGACACTTATTTCAAAATCTGGTTACATCATAAAGACAGAAAAAAAATATCAGCGTTGTAACCTTTTATGTGAAATATGGTCAAAAGGGTGAAAATTGAGTATAAATCAAAATCTTATATTATGGAAGGAATAATTATTACACTGGCTTTTGTGGCAGCAACTTTCGGAGTTTTCTATATGCATTACACTACCAGGAACAGGGAAAGGCTGGCCCTTATAGAAAAAGGTGCTGATGCGTCAATGTTCAGGATTGGCAGGGAGCAGTCTGAAAGAACATCATTTGGCAAAGTTTTTAATGTACTGAAAGTCGGACTCTTCCTTATCGGAGGCGGACTGGGAGTGGTTGCAGGTTACCTTCTGGATGTTGCAGGAATGTATCCGGGAGCTTCATATACATCAATGATACTTATGCTTGCAGGGCTTGGCCTGGTTGTTTATTACCTGATTGCCAGGCGCCAGGAAAAATAAATTGTATTATCTGACCCCTGCAAAAAAAAGCTGAGTCATTTAATATAGTAATTTAAGCACCTCCTTCCGCTTATCCGGGAGGAGGTGCTGTGCTTCTGGCAGAAAAGCGTTATTTAATTTCAATACTTCTTTTCAGACTCTTGCTGCCTGCGCTCAACACGATATCATAAGAGCCCTGCTCAGCTGGCCTGACAACAATCCTGTTAAAGCCCCTGTTAAAAGTTAGTCCCTCTACCGCTGTTTCATTGCCGTCATGGTCAAGTAGAAGCACCGAGGGTTTTCTTTTCCTGGCCTGGTAGTCTTTTTTCAGATAATAGCTAATTACAATACCTTCTTCAGGATCGGGAGCCAGGAAGTGATACTTTGTAGAATCAGCATCCCTGTCCTGTCCATTTGTGCTGTACTCTGTTAATCCGGGCTCGAATAAGAATATGTCACTGTTCAGGATATCGGTATCCAGGCTGCTCAGAAATCCTATATCATCAAGAATCCATATGCCCCTGCCGTAGCTTCCGAGAATAAGATCATTACTGCTCTTCTGAATTATTATATCATCCACCGCCACATGCGGCAGGTTTGTCTCCGGGCATATCCAGGTATTGCCTCCGTCAATACTCATATATAAGGAATTATGTGTCCCGGTAAACAGTAAATCAGGATTGTCGTGATGTTCTGCTATACTCCTGATAATTGAAATTTCAGGCAGGCCTTCTCCTAAATATTGCCATGATTGTCCGTAATCATCTGTAACATAAATATATGGTCTGAGGTCGTTGGCCTCGTAAAAACGACCGAAACCAATATATGCCCTGCCTTCAATATGGGACGAAGCTATAATTCTCGTAAAAAACCTGTCAGACGGAGCCGGAATATTATCAGACAAATCCTCCCAGCTGCCTCCCTGGTCTCTTGTGATAAATAATTTACCGTCATCCGTACCGGCATAAATCAAGCCCTTGCTTAGTGGCGATTCTGCCAGTGCAGTTATTGTAAAGTAGGGTTTGAGAACCGGCTTCTCGCCTATTACGGTCAGTGAGTCAAGTTTGAAGTATCCTGTAAGATCACTGCTGATCTCTTCCCATTTTTCTCCGCCATCGCTGCTCATTAACACCTTTTGTGCGCCAATATATAACTCATGTGGTTTATGGGCGGATATAAAGAAGGGAGTATTCCAGTTGAAACGGTAAGGATCATTTTCTTCAGCAACAGGTCTTATCATCTTCCTTTTCCTGGTATTATGATCATACCTTCCTATAAACCCGTATTGTGACTCACTGTACACAATGTTATTGTCTTCAGGATCGGTAGCCGAGTAAAAGCCATCTCCGCCACTTATATGTTCAATATCCTGGTTACTTACCGGGATCCTGTTAGCGGATCTTGAAGGACCGCCCCAGACACCGTTATCCTGTAAGCCGCCATATATCCAGTAGGGATCCCTGTTGTCAGTACTGATATCGTAGTATTGTCCCAGCGGCAGGTTTGCAATAAAGGTCCATTCCTTATTTTCTTTATATGTTCTGTAAAGTCCACCATCATTGCCCAGAAGCCTGTGATCAGTGTTGCGTGGATTTATCCAGAGTATATGATGGTCAACATGTACCTCCCTGCCAGGGTTGTAAAGGGTAAAAGTAACTCCACCGTCAACCGATTCCTGCATATAGGTGCCCATTACAAAAACATGCTCTGCATTGGTCGGGTCGACATATATTCTGCCATACCAGTATGATGTTGATACCTTGTTGTTGATATTTTCCCAGGTGAGGCCCCTGTCTTCAGACCTGAACAAACCAAGTGAGTCGTGCTCATAGCAGGCATATATTATGTCGGGATTGCTTTCTGCTATGGCAAGGGCTATCCTTCCTGCTTTTCCGCCGGGCAGACCCTCTGTTATTTGTATCCATGAGTTACCTGTGTCATCCGAGCGGTATAATCCGCTGCTCTTGCCCTGTCTTACATGTGCCCAGGCATTCCTTCTCTGTTCCCAGGCCGATGCCAGTACGGTATTCCCGTCAGGGTGAACAACAATATCTGATATGCCCGTATTCTCATTAATAAACAGAACCTGCTCCCATACCTTTCCGCCATCCATCGTCCTGTATACTCCACGCTCATCATCAGTGCCCCACCGCGAGCCTGTAGCCCCTGCAAATACAATATCATCATTACCAGGATGTATAATTATTTTACTGAAGTGCCGTGAGCCTTCCAGTCCCATGTATTTCCATGTAGAACCTGCATCCTCCGATTTATAGATACCATCGCCGATGGAGGCCGGGTTTTGTTCGCCCGATGCCTCACCTGTCCCGCACCAGATAAGATCAGGATTGTTTTTTGATATATCCATATCGCCAATGGCAAGTGATTTGCCGGCGTGGTCAAAAACCGGGATCCAGCTTGAGCAGTTGTCGACACTTTTAAATATGCCACCTGTCGATGCTGCAACATATATTATTGAATCATTTTCAGGGTGAACAAGAATTTCAGATATCCTGCCACCTACAGCACCCGGGCCAATAGATCTTAGCTTAATGTTTTTGAAAAGACCTGCTTCAGGCTTGCTTATACCCGACTTGTCACTGCACGATACAATCGATACAATTATGAGAGAAAATAAAATCACTTTTGATATTTTCATGATAGGGGAATGGTTTTTAATGTACAATCATGAAAATTAATCAATAAAATAATATTATATGTAAGTTTGCAGAACCAATTTTCATTAAAGTATTTACCGGGCTTATAATTAGGGATAAATGGAGCAGCAGGATAAGAAGGATATTTCGCGGGACAGGCATCTGCTTGAACAGCTGGCCAATGCTGAGGAAGCCCTGCAATCCTCAGAAAAGAAGTTCAGGTTTTTGTTTGATTACAGCAGTGATGAGATATTTCTTTCAGACCTTGAAGGAAAATTTATTGAGGTCAACCAGAGGGCATGCGAAAGCCTTGGATATACCCGCGACGAATTACTGAAGATGCGCTTTACTGATATTAAAACGCCACGCTACCGTTATACCGTTAATCAGAATATAAAAGCTATTATCGAAGGAGGAAAGCTGACCTATGAGTCGGAGCACCTCACCAAAACAGGTATGCTGGTGCCCGTGGAGATGAAAAGCCGGATTATAAGTTATGAAGGCAGAAAAGTTATAATGTGTGTATCGCGTAATATTGCCGAAAGGAAGGCAATGGAGCAAAAGATGCTGAGTGCTATTATCGAAACCGAAGAGAAGGAACGCAAGCGTTTTGCCGCAGACCTGCACGATGAACTTGGACCGATTCTTTCAACATTAAAATTGTATACCGACCTGCTTAAGCGGGACGAGTTTAACAGCATCAGCAGGGCGGAAGTATTGTCTAATGTTGATGAGCTATCTGATGTGGCCATAAAAACTGCCAAGGAGATATCGGCCCGGATTACCCCCAATGTACTCCATGATTTTGGGCTTGCAGCGGCTATAACGGAGTTTTCGAAGTTTATAAATGAAACAGGTCTGATAAAAATACATCTTAAGACCGATAACTATACAATAAGAACCCGGTCACTTACTGAAACTGTATTGTACCAGACCACCAAGGAGCTGATAAACAATACGGTAAAGCATGCATCGGCCGAAAACATCACCATCGAACTAAAGAACACCGAAAGCCAGATTGTATTGTATTACCGCGACGATGGTATCGGTTTCGATTTTAAAAAACAACTCGAACTTAGCATGGGGCTCGGTTTGAATAATATTGTCAACAAGGTTCGTACCATTAAAGGTAACTGCGATTTTCACAGTAATACCGGCGAAGGACTGATTGTTGTTATAACAGTAAAGATTGATAAGGAGGATAATAAAGGTGGAAATAATTAGCGTTGCAATTGCCGATGATCATATAATATTCAGAAAGGGACTGGCAACAATCCTGAACGAGATAGCCACGGTTAAGGTGGTGGCGGAGGCCTCTAATGGACATGAGCTGCTCGACTTTCTGAAAACAGCCAAGGCCGATGTTGTGCTTATGGATATTAAAATGCCTGTGATGGATGGTATTGAAGCTACCCGCTTGCTTGCTGAGCGATATCCGGAGATTGGTGTTATTGCTCTTACCATGCACGAGGAGATTGGATATTTTAATAAGATGATAGAGGCAGGAGCAAAGGGATTTCTGCTTAAGAAGACCAACCAGGAGCAGCTTGAGCAGGCTATCACTAATGTATACAGGGGCGAAAACTACTTTGCTGAAGAATTTTCGTTCAGCGTCACCAAAGCTGCTGCTCCTTCCAGGATTAAGCTTACTCTTACTGAAAGGGAAAGAGAGGTGCTCGAATATATCTGCAAGGGCTTATCCAATAGCGAGATATCAAAAAAACTGGGTCTTAGCCACCGGACTATCGACGGACACAGGGCCAGGCTCTTTGAAAAAACAGGAGCAAAAAATGCACCCAACCTGGTTATGTTCGCTGTAAAAAATGGTCTTATAAAACCCTGATAAGGCCGTCT
>JAZBNV010000163.1:0-13978 GCA_036350795.1 Marinilabiliaceae bacterium | reverse complement strand
TTAAAACCTGTATAAATGAAAAAACCTATCTTCATCTTATCCGTAATACTTGCTTTCTTGCTGGCGTCGTGTAGTACGCAAGGCAATAAATCAGGTGAATTAAAAATTGACTTTGAGAAGTATTTACTGGACAATGGTCTGAATGTTGTTCTTCATAAGGATGCATCCGATCCTATTGTTTCAATTGCAATACAGTACCACGTTGGTTCAAACAGGGAGGTTCCCGGAAGAACCGGCTTTGCTCACTTATTTGAACATATGATGTTCCAGCAATCAGAAAATGTTGGACAGGATCAGCTATTTAAACTTATACAGGGAGCCGGAGGTACTCTTAATGGAGGAACCAGCAAGGATGGGACCGTATATTATGAAGTTGTGCCCAAAAATGCCCTTGAGCTGGCCCTCTGGTTAGAGTCTGACAGGATGGGATACCTGGCAAACACGGTTACAGAAGGAGCCTTTGCCAACCAGCAGAATGTAGTTCAGAATGAAAAGAGACAGAACTACGATAACCGGCCTTACGGACATACCGCTTATGTTATTGACAGGAACCTCTTCCCTGCCGATCATCCTTACTCATGGCAGGTTATAGGCGAGATGGAGGACCTTTTTAACGCCTCTGTTGAAGATGTAAAAGAATTCCACGCGAAGTATTATGTTCCCAATAATGCAACTCTTACCCTGGCCGGTGATTTTGATACTGATGAAGCCAAAGCTCTTATTGAAAAATACTTCGGAGAAATACCAGGAGGCGAAAAAGTGGTAGACATGGATCCTATGCCGGTTGTACTAACCGAAACCAGGAAATTATACCACGAAGATAATTTCGCCCGCACACCTGTTCTTACCATGGTATGGCCAACTCCAGAGCAGTATAATCCTGATGCATATGCATTGAACTTTCTCGGACAAATACTGGGCTCCGGCAAAAAGGCCCCGTTCTACAGGGTACTGGTAAAGGAGAAAAAACTTACTTCCAGGGCAGGCGTTTATAATAGTGCATCCGAACTTGCAGGAAAATTTCAAATATCGGTAAATGCTTTCCCCGGCACAAAGCTCAGCGATGTTGAAGCTGCTATTGCCGAAGCTTTCGAATTATTCGAATCTGAAGGGCTTACCGAAAGGGACCTGGAAAGAATTAAGGCAGGACAGGAAACCAGCTTTTATAACGGGATTAGCTCCGTAATGGGAAAATCGTTCCAGCTTGCAAGGTATAATGAATATGCCGGTGATCCGGGTTTTGTAACTACCGACCTTGCGAATATCCAGGCAGTAACAGTTGAAGATGTAACCAGGGTTTATGAAAAATATATTAAAGGGAAACCATTTGTCGCAAGCAGTTTTGTTCCAAAAGGCGAACTTGATCTTATAGCCGACGGATCGGTTGATGCAGGTATAGTGGAAGAAAACATACTTGAGGCAACCGAGGTTGATCAGTCCCAGTTTACCGAAGATGAAGTGATTGAAAAAACTATAACCAGTTTTGACCGCTCTGTAATGCCGCAAACCGGTCCCGACCCCGAGATTACTTTACCCGAAATCTGGACTGCAGGGCTTGATAATGGAATTAAAATATGGGGGATTAAGCATGATGAGGTTCCTCTTGTTCAATTCAGCCTTGTTATTGATGGCGGACATTTACTAGAAGATCTTGATAAAGCAGGAACAGCCAGCCTGATGGCAAACATAATGAACGAGGGTACTGCAAACAAAACACCGGAGGAACTGGAAGAGGAAATTGACTTACTTGGTTCATCAATATATATAAGTGGTGGAAGTGAATCAATCTATATAAACGGAAATACCCTGGCCAGGAATTTTGAAAAGACGATTGACCTTCTGAAGGAGATGCTGCTTGAGCCAAGGTGGGACGAAGAGGAGTTTGAGCTGGCAAAAGAAAGCACAATAAACTCATTCCCCAGAAACAAAGCCAACCCCGGTTATATGGCATCAATGACCCTGAGCGAGCTTAAATATGGCAAAGGGCATGTACTTTCTGTACCATCAGGAGGAACAGAAGAAACTGTTCCGGGAATTACAATTGATGATCTTAAGGATTTCTATAATAAAAACATATCGCCGTCTGTTGCTAAATTCCATGTGGTTGGAGATATTGAAAAAGACAGGGTTCTTACTGCCCTTAAAGGTATTGAAGAAGAATGGGCATCAAAAGAAGTTGTGATACCTGAAATCACAATTCCCGAAAATCCTGAAAAAGCTCAAATTTATTTTGTTGATTTCCCGGGTGCCAAGCAATCTGTTATTTCAATAGGGAATATATCAATCCCACAATCAGATCCCGATTCATACCCTCTTACAGTGGTTAATTACAGGCTTGGTGGCACATTCAATTCTGTTGTAAATATGATCCTCAGAGAAGAAAAAGGATATACCTATGGTGCATCAACCAGGTTTTCTTCAGGTAAATTTACCGGCAGTTTCTCAGCAGGCTCCAGTGTTCGTACAACTGCAACCCTCGAGTCTGTTCAGATTTTCAAAGAAGAAATGGAGAGATACAGGAATGGTGTTAGCCAGGAGGATATAGATTTTACAAAGAACTCCCTGTTAAAATCCAATGCACGTGCATTTGAGACCATGGGATCGCTTCTCGGCATGCTGCAAAATATCAGTGCTTACAATCTGCCCCTTGATTATATCAAGCAGCAGGAAGCCTTTGTAAGAGGCCTGACAATTGAGAATCATAAAGAGCTTGCAAATAAATATATTGATCCTTCCAGGATGTACTATGTTATTGCGGGAGATGCTGAAACTCAACTGGATGAATTGAAAAAAATCGGGCTCGGGAATCCTGTCCTGGTAAATTAGCCTGAGACTTATGGTAATATACCGGCAATATGAGGAAGTTTCTTTCTCCTGTTGCCGGTATTTATTTGATCCTTTTCTTATAACACCTTGAGAGCCTGCAGGCTTTCTTTCGATATAGCCATTGAGAAAGTGTTTCGACTACCAGATCGCCGGCCGGTGAAGAGATAGGCTTATAAATAAACCGGCAGCTTAATGCTATATAAATGATCTACCTTCCGGATTAAAGGTCTATGTTTAAATTATTGAAAGCCCAGGTTTTGAAAACAATAAATAAAATGTATATATTACACTTCTTAATTGTAATAAATACATGATTATGAAAACTCAGCGTAACATCTTTATTATCTGCTTAATATTCTTATTGTCGACTGGATTTCCGTTCTGCTGCTCAGAACTAAAAGCCCAGTCGCAATGGCAGCGTCTTGCCGAAGAAGAAGGTAGCCTTGGTCTTGAAAATGGATTTATTGAAACTGAAGCAGGCGATTTTATCCTGAAGCTGGTTAAAGAATCGCAGACAATTGCATCATTAAGCCCGAAGTCTGACAAAGACTTCGACTTTACTCCTTCTGAATGGCTGAGCACAAGGAAGGGAAAGCGCCTCTATCACCTGGGAGATCTTAATTTAAGAATACGATATATTGAAGATGAAGAATGGATGCATTTCTCAAGTGCCTCCGACAGGAAGCCGGTGAAGCCAATAAATATGCCTGAAGAAAAGGTACTTGCTGCAGCCGATATAAGCACAACATTTTCTGAAAATATACCCCTGAAAGTAGAAAGATACTGGATACAGGAACAGGATGAGCTGATACTGCGCTTCAGGCTTGAGAATATAAGCGAGAAACCTTTAGAGCTGGGTGCAATAGGTATGCCAATGATATTTAACAATATCCTGCATAACAAGAGTCTTGAGGAAGCTCATGCAGACTGCTCCTTCCATGATCCGTATATAGGGCTTGATGCAGGCTACCTGCAGGTGGTACGTCTTCATGGACATGGTCCTGTATTGCTGGTGCTGCCCTGCAGTAACACCCCCTTTGAAGCATACAATCCCCTTCTCGACGACCGCACACCCAGGGGGATAACTTCAGAGGGCTTTTATGAATGGATGAGCTTATCGAAAGCTTATGCACAAAACGAATGGAAAGAAGCAGATAGCTGGAACAAAGCCACATCAGAGAGAATGAATCCGGGAGATACTAAAGAATTCGGATTAAGGTTTGTTCTGTCGCCTTCTGTCAGGGAGATTGAAAACACTCTTCTTAAGCACGGACAGCCGGTGGCACTTGGTGTTCCGGGATATGTGATTCCAGAGGATGTTGAAGCAAGTCTTTTCTTAAAGCACAGCAGCAGAATCCTTTCAATTGATGCAGAACCAGGTGGTGCAATTAAAATAGAAAAAGAAGCCACAACAAAGCAGGGATGGGAAAAATATAAGATTAAAGCCTTAGCATGGGGCAGGTCAAGGCTAACCGTTAGCTATGAGGACGGTATAAAACAGAGCATTCATTATAAGCTAATTAAACCTGAAGAGGAAATTGTGGCAGATATGGGAAGCTTTCTTACCAATGAGCAATGGTACGAAAATCCGGAAGATCCCTTTAAGCGGCACCTGTCGGTAATTAGTTATGATTACGGCAAGATGCAACAGGTAGACCAGGATAGCAGGGCGTGGGTTGCCGGACTGAGTGATGAGGGTGGTGCCGGTTCATGGCTTGCCGCTATGATGAAACAGCTTATACAACCCGATAAGGAAGAACTGGAAAAAATGCAGCAGTTCGTAAATAAAACGCTCTGGGGAGGGATACAATATAGCGAAGGAGACAAAAAGTATGGTGTGAGAAAGAGTATGTTTTATTATGACCCGGAAAATATGCCCGAAGGTACATATAGTGATAAAATAAATTACAGGGGATGGTCGGCCTGGCCACCCAAAGAGGCAATGTCAACCGGAAGGTCCTACAATTATCCGCACGTTGCAGCTGCCTGGTGGGTAATGTACCAGCTTAAAAGAAATCATAATGACCTTATTAAGGAGGGCACCTGGGAATGGTATCTTGAACAGGCCTGCCAGACGGGGATGGCAATGGTTGACCAGGCACCACACTATTCCCAGTTTGGCCAGATGGAGGGTACAATATATATATTAATTCTGCTGGATCTGAAAAGAGAGGGAATGGATGAGCTGGCAGCAAAATTTGAAGAGAAAATGCGGGCAAGGGCTGACCTCTGGAAGTCTCTTGAATACCCTTTTGGCAGTGAAATGCCGTGGGACTCAACCGGACAGGAAGAGGTATATATGTGGTCGAAGTATTTTGGCAATGATGAAAAGGCCACGGTTACACTTAATGCAATTCTTGCCTATATGCCTGCTGTTCCACACTGGGGATATAATGGTTCGGCACGCCGTTACTGGGATTTCCAGTATGCAGGAAAACTAAGGCGGGTTGAAAGACAACTACATCATTACGGCTCCCCCTTAAATGCCATACCGGTGCTTGATGCCTACCGGGAGCATCCTGACGATTTCTACCTGCTGAGAGTTGGCCATGCCGGAATGATGGGAGCTCTTTCAAATATTACACCCGAGGGATTCGGACCCTCTGCCTTTCATGCCTATCCTTCAACCCTAAGGGAAGACCACCTTTCGGGTGATTATGGTTCGGGATTCTTTGGATATGTTGTAAACAATTCTTCCTACCTCACTCATCATAACGAATTTGGATGGTTGTCATTCGGGGGAAATATTATTAAGGCTAATAATGAAATTACCCTTATACCCACTACAGCATCGAAATCCAGGGTATTTATTGCACCTGCCGGCTTATGGCTGACACTTGATGCCGGTAAGTTCAGAAGTCTTAAGTGGAACAGCGAAGAACAGAGTATTACTGTTGAACTGGACGAGGCAAGCGATACCTGTTCTGAAGCAAGATTAAGAATAGAGCACACTGCTCCGGGCAGTAAGATATATAAAGCTCCCTCAAGATTTAAATCCGAGCGGGAAGCACTGGTAATTCCATTAACAAAGACCCTGGAGGTAGTTCTGAAATAAGTTCTCAGAACCATAGTCCCGGCTATACCCGGGTTTTACAAAAAGAGGCAAAATCAACAGGGATTTTAAAAAACACTATTAAATGCCCCGGGAAACGCTTACTGTTTCTTACTGCCTCCTGATAAGTTTAACTCTATAACTTAGCTATCAATTTTTAGTCTATTTTTGTAAATTAAATTTTATAAATGAGAGTTCTCCTGGTTGAAGATGAAAAAGACCTGGCTGAGAGTATTTCAGCTTATCTTAAAAAAAACGAGAAGATAGATTGTGAGCTGGCACATAATCTCGACCGGGCTATTGAATTGTCTGAGCTCTATAAGTTCGACTGTTTCCTGGTTGATATAGGCCTCCCCGACGGAAGCGGACTGGATCTTATTGAGCTGATAAAGAAACAGGACAAGAGGTCGGGAATAATAATTATATCGGCCCGCGATTCAATTGACGACAGGATAAAAGGACTTAACCTGGGTGCCGACGACTATCTTGTGAAGCCCTTTCACCTGTCTGAGCTTAATGCCAGGATATTTTCTCTTATAAGGAGGCTGAAGCTTGACGGAAACAGCCTGCTGGTATTAAATGAAATTACAATAGACCCCCAGAGCCGGGGAGTAAAGGTCAATGAAACAGCCCTTGACCTCACCAAAAGTGAATATAACCTCCTGTTCTACCTTATTACAAACAAGAACCAGGTATTGTCGAAAACATCCATCGCCGAACATCTTGCAGGTGAATATGTTGATGATATGAATTCGCTTGACTTTGTGTACCTGCATATTAAAAACCTGAGAAAGAAAATGCTTGGTGCAGGAGGCACAGATTATATAAAAACCGTATATGGAATTGGTTATAAATTCCTGGTAGAATGAAATTGCTTTCGAAAACAAGCCTGATGATAATTACAGCCAGTATTTTTATATTCTGGCTGGGAAATATCATTTTCTTTTTTGTTACCAGGGAAATGATTAACAGGCAGATAAACAGTGACCTGATGACCAGGATGTCGGAGGTAATGACCGCCCTGGATAATAAAAAAGCGGATATTGGGAGTCTCTCGGTTTTCGAAGAAATTACTGTAAACGATTATCAGGGTATTGCTCCAATGCCTCCTTCCTTTTCTGACACGGTTCTGTACAATAATGCTCAACAAAAATATATTGCACACAGGGCCCTTTCATTTACCTATCCAAGCCCTGATAGCACAAAAGAAATACATATTTATAAATCCCTTCTTTCGTCGGATCAGCTGATTGAGAGAATTACTCTTTTATCTGTATTGCTCCTGATCTCTTTTATTGCCATTATCTTTGTACTTAACAGGTTTATTTTTACCAATGTCTGGTCGGGATTTTCAAAAAGCCTCGAAAGACTCGACGAATACAGTTTTACAGATCTTGATAATCTGAAGTTGCCCGAATCAGAAATCGAGGAATTTGACAGGCTTAACCAGGTTCTGCTGGAAATGGCTTCCCGGATTCAGAACGATTACAGGAACCTGAAAGAGCTTACTGCAAATACATCACACGAAATACAAACGCCCCTCGCTATTATAAAAAACAAAACCGAGCTCCTTATGCAATCTGAAAAGCTTGGACAGGAAGAAATGGAAGCACTCGATTCTGTTCTTAACACAGTGTCGCGCCTTTCAAAACTAAACCAGTCGCTGCTGCTGATAACAAGAATAGAAAACATGCAGTATGAGGAAAGCGAAACTATTAACCTGGACCTTGCAATTGAGAAAAGCCTGGATCACCTGGAAATCTTTTTAAATGCAGGCGAAATCAAGATTGAAAAAGACATCCCTGAATTAAGCGTTGACTTTAACCCTGTTTTGCTTGATATTCTACTGTCGAACCTAATAAAAAATGCAATTCAGCACGGCAGGAACAGAAGCCGCATTATTATAAAGACAGATGGTAAGAATTTGTTAATCTCAAATACCGGAGATCCCCTGCCCTTTCCCCGCGAACATCTTTTCACCAGGTTTATTAAGGGCTCTTCAGCAAAAGGAGGTACAGGCATCGGGCTTGAGCTGGTACGTAAAATATGCAATTATTATAAACTGAATATCATTTATTCCTACAGCGAAGATCTTCATACCTTCAAAATTGATTTTACACCCAGAGCCACAAAAGTATGATACAGGGTATATATCCATACTATATTAAATTTCATATTGTATTCAGTATAATATTCCTGGCTGCAATAGTATTTATTACAATATATTATTCCTATGGATGGATAAAGGGACGGGCCTATGGCAGGTTTGAAAGAAGACTGCGCAGAACCTATCTTACCTTATTGTTTGCCGATCTTGTAATTGGAATAATTTTATACTTCTTCCTTCAGAAACCAGCCGGCCCAATGAATACAGCAGAGGCAATGAACTATCTGAGTTTACGCTTCTGGGCTATTCAGCATTTTTCAAATATTGTATTTGTTACAATCCTGTGTATTACTGGTAATATGCTGATAAACAGGACCCCCGTGGACCATAAAAAATTTAAATATTCTGTTTTTTATTTTGGTATTTCCACTATTATTATAATTGTATCTGTATCACTGTTCGCGCTCCGCAATTAAATTATCCTATATAGCATAAATCACTTAAAATATATTTTGTAATATCTATATTGACGGAAATTTTAAAACCACATTTATGAAAAAAGCTATTCTACTGCTAACCCTGCTTATATTTTTAATCCCGGCATCATACTCACAGGAAAAGCCATCTTCTGCTGATGAGATAATGCAGGAAGCCATGAAAATTGCCAAAGAGGAGAAGAAAGATATTTTCTTAATGTTCCATGCATCCTGGTGTGGCTGGTGTAAAAGAATGGATGCTGCAATGAAGGATGAAAGCTGTAAGGATTTCTTCGACAACAATTTTGTAACTATTCATATGGTTGTTAAAGAATCAGCCGCCAACAAGCACCTGGAAAACCCGGGTGCTGATGAATTTCTTGCAAAATATAATGGTGATAAGGCCGGCATTCCTTTCTGGCTGATTTTTGATAAAAACGGAAAACTAATTGCCGATTCATTTATGACACCGGGCGATCTGAGATCAAATATTGGATGCCCCGCCCAGGATGAAGAAATTGCTGCCTTTATAAGCAAACTAAAGCTCGCAGCAAAAATGAGCCAGGACGAAGAAAACAGTATCCTGGAAAGATTTAAGCAAAACAGGAATTAATTTCTTTTTTATCATGCTTATAATAAGACAGATAGAAAATTATTTTGCTGAAAAACAAAATCCACAGATTTTCTACAAAATTGAGTCTTACTTTTGAAGTGTGATAATTAAAACTTTGTGTTGACAAAAGACATTAAGATAATTCAAATGGTTTAAGAAAAAGGCGAGCTGGTTACTCGCCTTTTTCTTTTTTAGATCTCTTCTTATTCAACTATTATTGTCCTTACATCTCTTGAAACCTCCATCACGGGCCTCCTGTCAATTTTCAGATAATCGGCAAAGGAATCGGGCATTCTCCTGTAGTTAAGCACTGCAGTTAAGATATAGGTTCCGGGCTCAAGACTGGACGGAAGAGTAAATGAATAATTTTCAATTCTTTCCTCGAGAGGCTTAAGCCTGTTATGGATTTCTTCAACACACATCCACTGAGCAAAGGTAAACTCTCCTTCAGAATCGAGAAAAGCGCTGTGATAAATCCTGTCGCCTTCGGGCAGGGCATCCCTTACAATCGGATCAGATAATGTACTGTGAGACGGATAGGCCACCCGGGCATTGCTTGTAATAAAGTATTTATCGTTGGGGTTTGAAGGGTCGGGAGTAACCGGGATATGAACAAGCTCATTTCCCTCGCTGTCATTAAGCGTAACATGCAACCATACATCCCTTTGCTCAACCGATCCGGTCGGGAAATTATGTCCTGTGGAAAGGGCTTTTACCATAATATCAAAATTAAGCCGCTCCTCTTTTCCAACAGTATTGAATTGCTGCCGGAAATACACACCTGCTGCTCCCTCAACAAACTCAGCAAAACCTCCTCCCCACCAATGATCGGTATTGTGAGGCCTTATCATTCCCATTTTGGCAGGCTTACCCTGCATAGGTTGCATATGGCAACTCTGGCACGGAATTCCTCTTTCAGGATATACACTTTCGGCATATTCATGCTCGGTTGCCTTAACCCAGACATCATAGGGGTTAAGTTCGTTATGGCAGGTGGCACAGATTTGTTCGGCTTCATAAATTTCTGACATCTGTGTCTCGTGGTGAGGCGACCATGGAAAAGCCAGGTCTGCCCTTTTTGGATCAACCTCCTCTGTTGCATGAGAGATATAATCATGGTTAAAAGGCGGATCGTTTACAAACCTGTCGAGTGTATGGCAAAAGTCGCAGAATACTCCTCTTTCTGCATTTGTTTTGTTTCCACTTCCCCTGTTCCAGTGATTATCAGGATCTGTTGTCCGTGGTGGAATAAAATCGCCCGACAGGAAGGCCGAAGGAGAATGACAACCAATGCAATCTTTTTCGGCGTCGGCCACCTTTTCATCAAAGCTCCTGGAAGGCAAAACAATATCATAAAACTGTGCCTGGAAAAAATCGCCTGTAAAGGCCTTTGAGTGCTGCGAGGTATTCCACCTGTCGAAGCGGTCCCAGTGACAACCCGAACATTCCTGCGGATCTTCAAAATAATGATACTCCTTTTTCTGGTTCTCTTTTTGGTTTATTATCCCCATCCCTGTTAAGCCCGCAAGAAGGGCTGCAGATAGTGTTATTATTATTATTATCCTTGTTCTCATCTTTCCTGTTTTTAGGTACTAAAAAAACTCCCACGAAAATATACTCTTTATTATCACATTGTCAGAAGGCCCGGTAAGCCCTATCCCAACACCGGCATGCCACCTGAACTGGGCATATCTGCCAAAGAACAGGTCAAAAGAAGGGAAAATATAATTCTTCTGATCACCAAAGATGTCAGGCTCATACAGCTCTCCCATCTTTGAATAATACTCTATTTTGGGCTGAAACATCTGGCTTCGCATAAAAGTATATGATCCGTTAAGGGCAAATTCCACGCCCTCTTCCGAATCGGGACCGCTGATTTTCTTTTCGAAAGTCGGATTAAGAATAAAACGGTGCGACCCCAGGTCTTTCTCCATTATCAGTTTAAATTCTATCTCTTCTGCTACCTTATATCCCTTTCGTGGCAGCTTGTACTCGGCATAAAGAGCCAGGTCTACCGGCATCTGGCCTTTTTCGAACAAACTATAATGCATCATAACGGCCTTTGAGCGAATCCATCTGAAATCTTCGCCCCGGGGTTGTTCAAAATCCATATAAAATGCAATGGTGTAATTTGCGCTCAGGCCATACTCAAATTCAATAGAGTGTGCCATCAGTCCCTGCCTGCTTACATCAGAGCCAAAAAATGAATATGTGTGATCTGACGATGGAATCAGGGTGGTCCAGTAAACCAGTTCCTTTTCGCTCGGGTCAAGAGTCTGGTAACCATAAACCTGGTAAAACTGTGCATGTGCAACTGAACTTAACAGTAGCAACACGATAATAAAACAAAAATGTTTGTTTAGATGTTTCATGGGTCAGTAGTATCTTTTGAAACAGAAAAATAGTAAAATATTCTTTAACCTGAAATTATTATCCTTTTTCACTATTTTGGAGGCAAACTAAATACAGAAACAGGCATGTGGAAAACGATTGTATTTTTACTTGTTACAATTATTATTATTCCCTTTATAGCTTTCAGGTTTGACCAGGGGCTGAGCCCGGAACAGCTTGACATTCTCAGGGAATTGCTTACTGTATATATAATTGCCGCTTCGTTGTGCTTTATGGTTAGTACGCTTGCAAAAAACTATAGCCAGGTTGATAAGCTCTGGAGCATAATTCCTCTTGTTTATGTATGGATTATCAGCTACAGAAGCGGGTTTGAACCCAGGATTTTGCTGATGGCTGCCCTGGTTTCGCTATGGGGTATAAGGCTTAGTTATAATTTCTCAAGAAGAGGAGGCTATTCGTGGAAATTCTGGACAGGAGAAGAAGATTACCGCTGGGCTGTTCTGAGAAAAAAGCGGGAATTATCCGGTGCGCTCAGGTGGCATGCCTTTAACCTCCTGTTTATCTCCTTTTACCAGATGGGGCTGATATTGCTTATTACCCTTCCGGCCCTTAAAAGTATTGATGGTTCTCCATTATCGGCAGTTGATTTTTTACTGGCAGCCCTGGTGCTTATGTTTATTGTAATAGAAACAGTTGCCGATCAGCAACAGTGGAACTATCATAAGAATAAAAATCAAATACTTTCGTCAGGCACCAGCGATGAAAAAGAAGGTATTAAGGGTTTTATTGACACCGGTTTATGGGGTATTGTAAGGCATCCAAATTACTCTGCAGAACAGGCAATCTGGATAATTTTCTATTTCTTCAGCGTAAGTGCAACAGGCAGCTGGCTGAACTGGTCGCTTATCGGAGCCATCCTTCTTGTACTGCTTTTCTGGGGTAGTAGTAATTTCAGCGAATCAGTTTCGTCGGCCAAGTATTCAGACTACAGGGAATATCAAAAAAAGGTAAAACGTTTTATTCCTTTTCTATGGTAATAAACTCCGGATTATGCTCTATCGGTACCGGTGCCGAAGTTTTCAGGCGCCAATCGTAGAGCATTTTTTTCATTTCTTCCAGTTTTCCGGGCAGGCTGTCAGCAAGGTTTATTTTCTCACTTATATCATCCCTTAGATTATATAACTCCAGGTCTCCGTTTTCAAAATACTCTATTAGCTTCCAGTCACCATAACTGATTGCCGAACCGGGCCTGGTCCTGAAGAGCGGATCCTGTGTCTCCTTGTTTCCTCCTTCAAGATAAACAGGGAAATGCCAGAACAAGGGGCGCTCTTCCAGCTCTTTTCCTTCTTCAAGAAAGGACAGCAGGCTATTACCATCCAGTAATAAATCTTCTGGTTTTTGTATACCTGCAACATCAAGAAGTGTAGGGTATATATCAAGATTACTTACCGGCATTTCCGTTTTCTTAAGTCCAATAAGCCTGTCGGGCCATACAACAAACATCGGTTCCCTTATTCCTCCTTCATAATATGATCCTTTCCCGGCACGCAGGGGCCATTGTTTTGTAATATTGTAAACCCCTCCATTATCCGAAATAAACAGTATAAATGTGTTTTTAAGTCTTCCTTTTTGTTCAAGTGCTTCCAGCAGCCTTCCAACCTGGGTGTCGAGGTTCTCTACCATGCTGGCATAGCGTGCATTATCCTGTCCGTTCCAGCTTTTTTTATTCAAATATTTAGGAACCAGATCCTTAACAGGCTGAATTGGTGTATGAACCGCATAAGGTGAATAATAAAGGAAAAAGGATTCGTTTTTGTCGACCGATTTAACAAAATCAATGGTAAGGTCCATTATCAAATTAGTAAGATAATAGGTGCTGTCGGGAGCTTTAAGGGGAACATTTCTATAAGGAGGGTAGTAGCTACCGGGGTTACCGGCTTCGCATCCTCCGATATTTAGATCAAATCCCTGGGTTGTAGGATCCTGGTTAAGGTGCCATTTCCCTGCATGACATGTTTTATATCCCGCATCATGCAATGCTTCGGCAAGAATATAATACTCGTCGGGCAGGTGCTGCGTGTTTTCTGTTGGAATAAGTTTTCGTGTGCTGCTTTTTCCCCTGTCAGAATTACCCACGGTATAAATTCCATGCCTGGTAGCCCATTGTCCGCTCATCATACAGGCCCTGCTGGGAGCACAGTTTGATGCTGCCGCATATGCCCTGGTAAAGATTATTCCCTCTGATGCCAGGCCATCAAGCACCGGGGTCTCATAATACTGCGAACCCATAAAACCGGTATCGAGCCATCCCATATCATCAATATTGATCAGTAATATGTCAGGTCGATTTTCGGAACATGAGACTAAAAGAAAGAACAGTAATATTATTAAATTATTCTTCCTCATACTATTAAGATTTTGCAGACTATTTTTTCCTTATAATATCAAGGGCGGTCATATAGCCACTGAAAATTGCCCCTGTAAATCCGCCGCCAAATTTACCCCAGGCCGAAGCCAGGTAAATATTTTCGGGTAAAAGATCAAGGTATTTT
>JAZBNV010000162.1:0-9345 GCA_036350795.1 Marinilabiliaceae bacterium | reverse complement strand
GCCTTTCTTTAATCTTCTGGGTACTCCTGAAAAAGATAAGCGTCTGTTCCTTATAGAATCGGGCCATAACTTCTACAAGAGAACTTCGGTAAAACCATTCCTGGACTGGTGCGATAAATATTTCGGGCCACCCTCTTACCTGGAAGTGCAATAGAGCAGGGGAGCCCTGTATTCTTCTTTTACCTTATATGCAAATTCTATTATTCTTTTATATAGGGGATATTGACTGCATGCAAATCCCGGTTGATCGATTTAATATCTGTATCCCTTATTACGTCAAGTTTATGTAACTGCTCATCAATTCTTTTTACAAGATAATCTCTTACCTGGTACGACTGGTCGGTAGGGCGATATTCGCCTGTTCCGACAACGCCATTAAGAGCCGCAAGCTTATTGCCCAGCTTAATAGGATAATTAAGCGGATCCTGGGCCGACCTGTTTTTTGTCTGGTATAACTCATTCTCAATAGCTGACAGCGATTCAGAGGTATTAGAGATTTTGTCAATAATCGCTTTGTGTTCTTCCACTGAAAGTTTCGACCTTACTTCAACAAGTCCCTTACGCAGCTCCCTGATATCAAGTATTGCCTGGTGAACCTGGTTTAACTTATCCCTGGTATAAATAAGAAATTCAAATTGCTCTCTCAGATCTTCTGTTGTTGCTGATGAAAGTGGATTATTCAGTATCTCAAAATCAAGTTTTGTGCTGTCGCCATCAAGTACAAGGAAGGCACTGTATTCACCCGGTATCGCCCTGGGTCCGCCAAGCGATCCGCTCCATAGAATCATATTCGGCACCCTCAGAGCTCCGGGGTAGCTCATATTCCAGCTAATCGTATTAAGTCCGTCAGAAAGTTTAACCTTCTGGTAGGGGAGGTGCTCTTTTTCTTCAATACCCTTGATGCCGCTGGTAAAGGATTTTGCCAGCTTATCAAAGGGATCATAAATATCAAGCCTGAACTCCTTATCCTTCATGCCCGATCCAAGGTAGAAATTGAATACTACTCCGGATTCAGGGTTCTGGCCGGCTGTAAGTGATTCTCGCCCTGATGATCTTCCTCCTGTCCTGTATGCCGGTTCAGGCTGAATCACGGCAATATCAGCATCAGACATTTTATTATCCAGAACCCTCAGTATATTAAGATAATCGAAGGCCCAGAAGGCCCTTCCCTGTGTTGCAACAATTAGCTCATTATTCTTTATTGCCAGGTCGGTTACCGGTACCACTGGAAGATTCTGCTGGAACTTATTCCATTTATTCCCATTGTTAAAAGAAATGTACATCCCCGACTCGGTACCGCAGAAAAGCAAACCGCGCCTTTCGTTGTCGGCCCTTATAACCCTGGTAAAATGATCACTTTCAATACCATCTGTAATTTTTGTCCATGTCCTGCCATAGTCACTGGTATAATAGAGATAGGGACTGAAATCATCAGATTTGTAGGATGTGGCAGCTACATACAGGCCTCCATCGTTAAAGGGATCAGATTCAATGCTGTTTATCATTGTCCACTCAGGCATCAGCTCCTTTCCCGGTGTAACATCTTCCCATGTTTCACCTCCATTTCTTGTAATATGAATCATTCCATCGTCCGAGCCACACCATATAACACCTTCCTCACTCCTTGATTCGGCAATCGCGAATATGGTTCCATAGTATTCCACGCTGGTATTATCTTTTGTAATTGGTCCTCCGGATGGTCCCATCTTACTCAGGTCGTTGCGTGTTAAATCAGGAGAAATAACTTTCCACGACTGTCCTTCATTTTCTGTTACAAATAACCTGTTGGAAGCAGTATAGAGCCTGTTACTGTTATGAATGGAAAACATAATCGGAAAATTCCACTGGAAACGCTCCTTTAAACTGTCGGCACCCCATCCCATTGGATTATCAGGCCATGGATCCACTCTTCTGCTCTCACCTGTCTTGTGGTTTATCCTTACCAGGTATCCACCGTACGATCCGCCGTAAACAATATCAGCGTCGTCGGGATCAGGTGCTATCCAGCCGCTTTCGCCGCCGGCCGTGCTTTCCCAGTTTTCTTCTGTTATTCCTCCATACCCGAGCGACCTCGACTCTATCCTCACTGTTGAGTTATCCTGCTGTCCGCCATAAATCCTGTATGGAAAATGATTGTCTGTTACCACCCTGTAAAACTGGCCTGTTGGCTGGTTCATCAGGCTCGACCATGTCGATCCACCGTCATGGGTAATCTGAGCTCCTCCATCATCACCAATAATCATTGTTTTGCTGTCAGAAGGATCAATCCATAAATCGTGGTGGTCGCCATGTGGTGTTCCTATTCTTTCAAATGTCCGGCCCCCGTCGGTTGATTTATGAAAACCAACATTCAGTACATATACTGTTTCTGCATTATTGGGGTCGGCATACAGCCTGGTATAGTACCATGCCCTTTGCCGCAGGCTCCGGTCAGAATTTACCCTTGTCCAGTTTCTGCCCCTGTCGTTGCTGACAAAGAGTCCACCCTCAGCGGCCTCAACCATGGCATACACCTTCAGGGGATTATCTGATGATACACTTACACCTATTATTCCCAGTTCACCATCCGGCATACCGGGCGAGTTGCTTATCTTCTCCCAGCTGTCGCCCGAGTCCCTGCTGATCCATAAAGCAGAGCCTTCACCTCCGCTTTCAAGACTGTAAGGTGTACGTCGAACCCTCCATGTAGAAGCATATATTATCCTGGGATTTGCAGGGTCGAGCAGGAGATCAACACCTCCTGCATTATCATTTACAAAAAGCACCTGCTCCCATGTATCGCCGCCGTCTTTCGAACGATAGATACCTCTTTCCTTATTTGGACCAAAAAGATGTCCCAGCACTGCAGCATATACCAGGTCAGGATTGTCAGGATGAATGCGCAGCCTTGGAATATACTGGCACTCCTTAAGCCCCTTGTATTCCCACGATTCGCCGGCATCTTCCGACTTCCAGATTCCATAGCCATGAGAAACATTTCCCCTGACTGTCTTTTCGCCTCCTGCTGCATAAACTATGTTATTATCCGATTCGGCAACACTTACCGCGCCTATAGTTCCCCCAAAAAAACCATCACTGATGTTTTTCCAGGTTTCGCCTGAATTGTCAGTTTTCCAGACACCACCGCCTGTGGCACCCATATAGAAAACCTTTGCATTTCCTTCTATTCCAGTAACAGCGGCACTTCTTCCACCCCTGAAAGGTCCTATTAACCTGTAATCAAGGCTGCTATACAGTTCAGGTTTTAAGAGTGGTTCAACAGCTTCGACTTTCTTTTTTCTTTGTGAGAAAGCGCTTGAAGGGAAAATTACCGCCAACAGCAGTAAAATAACTATGATCTTCCGGGTCTTTTTCATGTAATATATTTCTGGGTAATTAAATGTAAATGTAATAATGGAAATTTACTGAGAAAAATTTTTCGCAGAAAACAGTAACTCCGGGTTTTTAACAGGATTAGTCCATAAGTCTGCATTTTAACTAATATTTAACACTCTTTAACAAGACTATAGTAAAATGATAATTTATTTTGTAGTTCGTTTAATGCAGGCTTAATATTCAAATACAATTTTAATTTTTATAAATATTTATTCATGAGCTCAAATATTGATATCAAGGAATTAAATGCTCGTATAGAGAAGGAAAGCGGTTTTGTTGATGCAATATCGCTGGAGATGAGTAAGGTAATTGTCGGACAGAAACACCTTGTAGACAGTTTGCTGATCGGTCTTCTGAGTGATGGGCACATATTGCTTGAAGGAGTGCCGGGACTGGCAAAAACGCTTGCTATAAAAACACTTGCTGAAATCATTGATGCCGACTTCAGCCGTATACAGTTTACTCCTGACCTTCTTCCGGCCGATTTAATCGGAACACTTATCTACAGCCAGAAAAAGGAAGATTTCTTTGTTAAGAAGGGACCCGTTTTTGCCAACTTCATCCTTGCCGACGAGATAAACAGGTCACCGGCAAAGGGTCAGAGTGCTTTGCTTGAGGCAATGCAGGAGCGACAGGTCACTATCGGTGATGAAACCTACAGGCTTGAAGAACCCTTTCTGGTGCTTGCCACGCAAAACCCTATTGAACAGGAAGGAACCTACCCGCTTCCTGAGGCCCAGGTAGACAGGTTTATGCTTAAGGTGCTGATTGATTATCCTGACATGGACGATGAAAAGCTGATTATGCGTGAGAATCTGCAAAAGATATTTCCCAAAGCCTCATGCATAATTAATAAGGCCGATATTATCAAGGCCCGCGACGTGGTAAAGGATGTGTATATGGACGAGAAGATAGAGAACTATATTCTTGATATAGTATTTGCATCAAGGTACCCTGAAAAATATAATCTGTCAAAATACAGCGGCATGATAGGATATGGTGCCTCTCCAAGGGCCAGTATTAACCTGGCAAAGGCTGCAAAAGCATATGCTTTTATTCGCAGGAGAGGATACGTGGTTCCTGAAGATGTAAGAGCTGTATGTGCTGAGGTTCTGAGACACCGGATTGGCCTTACCTATGAAGCCGAAGCCGAAAATATTACACAGGAGAATATTGTGACCGATATCCTGAATTCAGTTGAAGTACCTTAATGGTGATGAGAGCAGTCTTTCTTATAACGATATGCCTTTTGCTGAGCACAGCACTCGACGCGCAAAACCTGATTGGTATGTCGGCTGCAAATGTTAAGGAATATTTCAGCCTGGAAGAGAAGGCTATGGTGATGGATAGCAGCTTCAAAAATGAGAAGTACAATTACCTTAAGTACGTTGATGAAGGTACTAAGCTGATAACCAAGCTGGTTTTTTTTGACAGCAGGGGAGCTTGTTCCTTTGTAAGGGCAATTTATGACAGGAGCCTGGAATCGGAGGTAAGGAAAGAGCTCGATATGAAGTACCGGAAAGAATCTGATTCTACCTGGGTTGACAAAAATAAAAAAGGGAATACCAGGATCGAATATATAATAAATGACTGGTTTGTTTCTGTTGAATATAAACCATATAAGTAACTAAGCTTTGGAAACAACAGATCTTATAAAGAAGATCAGGACAATTGAGATTAAGACGCGTGGTCTGACAAGGCAGGTATTTGCCGGTGAGTATCATAGTGCCTTTAAGGGCAAGGGTATGTCGTTTAGTGAAGTAAGATCTTACCAGTATGGTGATGATATCAGGGCCATTGACTGGAACGTTACCGCCCGCTTCAACCATCCCTATGTAAAAGTGTTCGAGGAGGAGCGTGAACTAACCGTAATGATACTCGTAGATGTGTCGGCTTCAGGTAATTTTGGTACTGAAGTTGCATACAAGCGGGAGATAATTACGGAAATATCAGCACTGCTGGCATTTTCAGCAATACAGAATAACGATAAAATCGGGGTAATTATATTTTCTGACAGGGTGGAGAAGTTTATTGCTCCACAGAAAGGAAAGAAACACATACTAAGGATTATTAAGGAGTTGCTGCAGTTTACACCTGCCAGTAACAGCACTGCCCTGGATGAACCCCTTAAATTCCTTACCAATGCCATAAAGAAAAGATGTACAGCTTTTGTCATATCTGATTTTATTACACCCGACTTTGAAAAATCATTGCGGATAGCCTCAAAGAAACATGACGTTGTGGCTCTCAGAATTAAGGACAGGGCCGAAGCATCTCTTCCTGATATTGGCCTTATAAAAGCTTTTGATCCTGAGACAAATAGTGAAAAGTGGATTGATACATCCCATAAACCTACCAGGGAAGCCTGGACCAGGTGGTGGAATACTTTGCAATCGGCTAACGATGTGCTCTTTAAGAAATGTGGTGTGGATAGTGTAATGATCAATACATCTGAGGATTATGTAATTCCCCTGATGAAACTGTTTAAAATGAGATAGTATGAGAAGGGTAGTACTGGCAGTGATCATATTATTAAGTCCCTTGTTCCTTCTTGCACAGGAAATGAGCATAAGCTCATGGCTCGACACCAACAGGATATTGTTGGGCGACCAGCTTAATTTTAATATTGAAATACATTGTGAACAGGATGCAAAAATTACAATTCCGGTATTCTCCGATACCATACAATCGGGAATTGAAATTATTTCCGTGTCAGGACCTGATACTACAATAACAGGCGACAATAAGCTGAAAATTAATACGAAATACCTTATAACAAGCTTTGATACCGGAATCTACGATATCGAACCTGTATTTATTGAAGAGAGTGACTCAACAGGTGTCAGGCGAGAGTATTCAGATTACTTAAGGCTGGAAGTAATCAGGGTAGATATTATGCCTTCAGATTCAAGCCAGGTAATTTTTGATATAAGGGGTCCGAGGAAAGCGGGGCTTGGATTTATGGAAGTTTTTCCGTGGGTCTTGCTGGGCCTGGTTATCGCCTTCCTGGCATGGTATATCCAGAGATATCTCAGGAAAAAGAAAGTAAAACCCATTGAAGAAGAGCCCGGAATGCCTTCTGAACCGGTTCATATCATTGCTCTCAGAGATCTTGATAAACTCGAAAGAGAAGAATTATGGCAGAAGGCAAGGCATAAGCTCTACCATTCAAGACTGACCGAAATACTCAGAATATATATCGACCACTTTTTCGGTATATCATGCCTTGAAATGACTACCTTCGAAACACTTGCTGCACTAAAGAAATCAGGATTCAATAACGACGATCTTTACGAAATACTGTCAGATATTCTATCGGTTGCAGATATGTCGAAATTTGCCAGGTACAAAGCAGAGGCAGAAGTAAACATTAAATCAATGGAAAATGCCAGGATATTTGTGCGCGAAACAAGCAGGCAGAGAGCCAGGGAAGAAAATATCACTGCAGGTAAAGTAACAGAAGGAAAGGAGGTAGCTAATGAGCAGAATTGATTTTGCCAGTCCGCTCAGCCTCTGGCTGCTGGCCCTTGTGCCGTTGATGATTGCCCTTTATCTCTTCAGGCAGAGAAATGTTTCGGCCTCTGTGCGTCTGTCATCACTTCAGTTTAAAGATTCGCTCGGTCTGTCATGGCGTGTTGTGCTAAGACATATATTATTTGCCTTCCGGGTTCTGGCTGTAATATTTATTATCATAGTGCTTGCACGACCCCAGTCAAGTGACCGCTGGCAGGATTCCACTACCGAGGGAATTGATATTATTATGGCCATGGATATTTCAGGTTCAATGCTTGCCCGTGATTTTAAACCCGACCGGCTTGAGGCATCAAAGAATGTTGCAACCGAATTTATTTCCGGAAGACCATATGATCGCATCGGGCTGGTAATTTTCAGTGGCGAAAGTTTTACACAGTGTCCTCTTACAAGCGATCATGCCGTTCTGATTAACCTGATGAGAGAAATGGAGAGCGGTATGATAGAGGATGGCACTGCCATTGGCCTGGGCCTGGCTACTGCAGTTAACAGGATCAAGGATTCGGAAGCTGTAAGCAAGGTTATTATATTGCTTACCGATGGGGTAAATAACCGCGGATCAATAGCTCCGCTTACAGCTGCTGAAATTGCATCAACTATGGGCATAAGGGTATATACGGTGGGTGTGGGAACCAGAGGAGTGGCACCATATCCTGTGCAGACTGCAGCCGGAACAAGGTATCAGAATATGCCTGTTGAGATTGATGAAGATGTTCTGAGAGAGATAGCTTCGATGACAGATGGAAAATATTTCAGGGCGACGAATAATGAAAGCCTGATAGAAATATATAAGGAAATAGATAAGCTGGAAAAATCAAGAATAGATGTGCAGGAGTATAACGTTAAAAACGAGGAATACCTTCCATGGGCCATGGCTGCACTGCTAATGATATTTATTGAGCTTATACTTGGTAAAAGTCTTTTGAGAAGATATGTTTAAGATAAATTGAAGATGCAATTATTCAGGTTTGACAATTCGGAGTTTTTGTTTTTGCTGCTGCTGCTGCCGGTATTTGTTATTTTTCACTATGTAAATGTATATCGCAGGAAAAGCAAACTGAAGAAGGCAGGCGACATTGGATTAATCAGGGGCCTTGTTCCGGAGTTCTCTGCTTTCAGGCAGGCTGTAAAATTCTATTTAATTCTGCTTGCCTTTGCCCTGCTTGTTCTTACTGTATCACGACCCCAGTTCGGCAGCAAGATAGAAGAAACAAAAAGAGAAGGGGTTGAAATTATTATTGCACTCGACGTAAGTAACTCAATGCTTGCAGAGGATATTCAGCCCAACAGGCTGGAAAGAGCCAAACAGTCTATTTCAAGACTTGTAGACAGGCTGGAAAATGATAAAATTGGCCTTATAGTGTTTGCCGGAGATGCCTATACCCAGATACCTGTTACTACTGATTATGTTTCTGCAAAACTCTTTTTACATAGCATCAACCCTGGTATCGTGCCCAGGCAGGGAACAGATATTTCCTCGGCCATAGAACTGGGAATCAGATCTTTCAGTCCGCAAATGGACGAGAGCAAGGCACTGATAATAATAACAGACGGCGAAGACCACGGAGAAGATGCACAAAAAAGTGCAGCCAGTGCTGCTGAAAAGGGAATAGTTATTCACGCTATTGGAATTGGATCCCCGACCGGTGTTCCTATACCACTTTCGGCAGGAGCATCAAGAGAATATCTGAAAGACAGGGACGGTAATACTGTTATTTCCAGGCTGGATGAAAAGGGATTACAGGAAATAGCATTTGCTGCCGGTGGCAAATATGTAAGGGCAAGCAATTCAAGCCTGGGCCTTGCTGCAATTTTTGAGGATATTGGGAAAATGAAGAAAAAAGAAATTGAAGGTAGCGTTTTCTCAGAGTACAACGATCAGTTCCAGGTAGTGGCTGCAATTGTTTTATTTCTGCTTCTGCTGGAATTTATACTGATGGAGCGTAAAAACAGAAGGTTAAGCAAAATTAACCTCTTTGAATTCAAAATATAAGGGCCATGACAATTATTAATAATAAGAGAATATTGTGTGTGCTGTTTATCGCGCTTATACCGGGATTAAGTGTTTTTGCCCAGAAAGAACTGCAGCATTCAAGAAAAGGAAATCGCCTGTACAGGGATAATAATTTTCCTGATGCTGAACTGTCGTACCGAAGGTCTGTGGATGTAAACCCTGAATATTCTGATGCAATTTTCAATCTTGGTACCGCACTTTATAAACAGGGAAAATATGATGATGCTCTGAAGAGCTTTGAATCAGTGCAAGAAACTGATATTGAAAGAAAAAAGCTTGCATCAACATATTATAACCTTGGAAATACTCTTTTCAATAGCCAGAAACTGGAGGAGAGTATTGAAGCCTACAAAAATTCCCTGAGGAACGATCCCGGTAATCTTGAAGCCAAGTATAACCTGGCCTACGCCCAGGATTTATTAAAG
>JAZBNV010000161.1:0-4004 GCA_036350795.1 Marinilabiliaceae bacterium | reverse complement strand
GCAAATTTCGACCAAGAATAAGAATTTGCGATTATATTCCTCAGTAGCTCAGCTGGTTAGAGCGGCGGACTGTTAATCCGTAGGTCGAAGGTTCGAGTCCTTCCTGAGGAGCAAAAATTAAAACATAAAGCCTTGACAAACAATAATGTCTAGGCTTTTTTCATTTACAGACTGAAACTATACTGAAACAAATTACCTATCCTACCAATAGTTTCAATGCTTGGATTTGAAACTAATTGACTCAATTTGTTTTATCATTCAGTCCTGACTCATTCTTAGAACCACCCTGGCATTATCTGATTTTGCAATCTCAAGAAAGAAATTACGAAACTCATTATAATCTGTAGCAGGATAGTCTTTTTTAGGGATATTGAGCATCCTGGTGTAGGTTATTGTGTTTTGTGAGACTCTTGTATTTGTTTTATATTCTCCAAATTGTGTTTTTATCTCAATGTCCTTTGGTAATGACTCAACAATATATCCATCTGGTATCTGATATCTTATAGTGTCTTTATCAATATACGGAGGATTTAACCTGGTGTGCCGAATTGAGAACTGCCTGTTCCTGATTCTTTCAGGCAGGAAAGATGAAACATTTAACATATTGACTCTGACAAACATTCTGTTTCCGGTAATAGAGGCATAATTCTTTATATTTAGGTAAAGCTCTGTACTTATTTCTGGGATGCTCTGAGTGATATTCCTGATCAGAAAACTATGGATATCAATATTATTAACCCCAAGATTATTATGTAACCATGTCCTACTTTCCAACTCATTCTTTCTTAGCAATTCACTTACGCTTTCATATTGTAACCCTCTATAACTGGATATTATCTTAGCTATTGCACCCCCTTCAGGATTTATACTAACACTAGCATTTATTACCTTGAGGTTATCTTCAGGACTAAAAGTTTGAGTCCTTACTATTTCTCCTCCTTCCGGTTTTATTATCATAGCATAGCGATCTGAGCTAAAAGACCCAAGGAAGTTAAAAGAGCTACTTTGATCAGTACACTCCAGCCAGATGGTATCATTCTTATCTGGGACACAGAGTACAATATGATTTGAAAAATTATGAACAAAACTGGTATCGATTTCTGGTTCTCCATGTCCAGCTCTTAATCTTGTATAGTATGATTCAATACCAGCTGCTTTAAGCAAAGTCATGGTGTAATTGGTAAGAGCTTTGCAGTCTCCGTACCCAACCTTGTCGACAACATCTGCTCCAACGGGCTGCCACCCACCGATGCCTTCCTGGATGCTTACGTATCTTGTTTTGGACTGCACATATTCATATATTCTTTTTATAACTTCTTTCCTTCCTTCTGCATCATCTATCAGGTCATTAATCTTCAGAATAGTCTCCCCAGTTAGATTATCCCGGTCATGAATCAATTCATTTACCCATGTGCCAAATGATTTCCAGGATTCCATATTGCCAGAATATTCTTCAATGGAGAAATCCTTAGGAGCTGTATATACTATCGGCAGTAACTCACTTATATCAGGGCTGTTTTCTTCTTCACTAACAGCAAAATGATTAACTAATGTCCATTTATATGTCTCTGTTTTACCATCACTTCTAATTTCTGGTTTATTGTCATAATTGGAAGATGAATACCTGAATGAATTATCTGGTTCGGTGATTATTGTAAATTCAGATTTTTGAACTGCCAGATCATAACCATAAACGGGCTGCCACGTAGGATAGTTTAATAGTCCATTATAATTTAGATTGTAAGTAACTTCAACAGTGTAAGGGAAAAATTTCAGCGGGGGGATGTACCTTTGTATCCTGATATTATCATAGAGTGAATAATCGGAATATGAGCTAAAATCCTCCATTCCGGTAATATCTTCCCGAATTATAAGCTCTCCATATGCATTATAGATATTAATGCTCTCAACAAAGATTGATCTTAGATCACTATACCATTCATTAAAGATACCGTATTGTTGCCCATGCTGATTTAGTACTGTAACAACACGTTTAATCCTGGATCGCGCTTTGGAGGGCCCACTGATTTTAAATTCTTCATGATATTCCCTGACAACAGCTACAGCATTCTCTGTTAGACTTTCTGGAATTTCTGAAACAGGATATCGCTTCTTTTTTATATCCGTATTAAAAACTGGTAGTGCTATTACGGACCATAGTATTATGACAAAAAAGCATCGATATCTCATTCACTTAGATTTCTAGTTCTTCTTGAGAGCTATCATTTCAGCATGTTTCTTAACTATGTTGTTATAGAATTCTTTAAGTTCTTTATAATCAGTATCCATAAAGAGAGTCTTATTTATATGGATAGCTGAATTAAGATTGACAATGTTGTCCGATACTTTTATATCATAGGAAAAGACCGCACTTCCACCTTTAAAGCTAATAGACATATTTTCTGGAGTCTCTTCCACAGTATATCCTTCAGGTATAACCAGAGTGAGTTTGTACATCTCATGCCTTGGGAATGCATAATCGATTGGATAACGACGGTCCTCAAGCTTAAATAAGTTACCTTCCATTCTTTCGAAATACATAGGATTAAGATAAATATGATCTGTTGTAGCTTCTGCAGTACCATTTATACTAACCTCATAATTTTCAATCAAAGATTCATATACATCATTTAGATTCTCAAACTTGTACGAATCTATTTCTAAACCCTGGTTTTCTTTCTCAAGGATTGCAATGTAATCCTCTTCACTCTTCTCTGCCAAAATATCTTTCCTTTTGTCATTAGCTGAATAGTCCTTTCTTGCTACCAAAATTGATCCTTTTGCGTTTCCATTATCATCCAAAACAAGATCCATCTCGGTATTGGTTGAGAACGTACCTGAAGGGTTCAAATCTACCCATGCATCAATTCCCATTTCAGCAACTCGTCCTTTACCGTTTAAACATCTTTCAGGTAAAAGGTTGAATTTACTGAATGAGTCTGTGGCATCCAACAAATATGATTTCCCGCCATGTTGGACAAGGGTTATTACGTAATTAAAACTTGATAGCATTGGATAGGCCATATTAACTATACCATTGCTCCTGGTACTCAATATTACAGGATATGCTTCAAAACCAGCTTTCCTTAACATGACTGTAAGCATAAGGTTTATATCGGCAACTGTGCCTGTTTTATACTGGAAGGCATTTCTTAATGATGAAGTATAAATTGAATTAAATCCATTCCATTTCATATTGTTTTTTATAAACTCAAAGCAGGCAATCATCTGGTTCAACTCACCATCAACGGATTCCTGAATAGTTTTTATAGGTTTATTCAGGAAAAGCCCCCCTGCCCCAAGCTGTTGACCAAAGAATGAGTGCTCCTTGAGCTCCCTGTCAATGTTGGACCAGTCCCTGGAATACATTCTTGGCTTCTGTCCAGGGAAATTTTCCCCGGAAAGCTCAAATTTAACTTTGAGGATATAATTGTCCCTGGTAGTAAGCATAGGCTCTGTAATAAATGCCGGCACATCCATGGCCACCATCCTGTATTTACTGGTAAGGTATTTGATTTCTTCTCTCTGAATCTCTGATGTTGCAGTACGTCCATTCATCACTGCTGTGCTATTTTGCATAATAATACTTTCCTGCCCTCTTGTCTGCTGGTTTACCTGTATAGGATCATTTCCAGTCGAAAATTGTTTATATTCGTAGTACTCGGGTATTTCTGCATTAAATTCACTCCACATTACTGGAATAGAGTACTGGAAATACCACTCAGGAAGGTTAAACAGATACTCTGAAGTGATAGTATATTTAAACTCGATTACCGATCCTTCCTGTATATCAGGCATAGTAAACTTGACACTATTGTAGTATTCATTAAGCCTTTCCTTGAATATCGACTTATTCGAAAGTTTTGATTTAGTAACTTTCTTTCCTTCAAGATTGTAAGTAACACCTGTAACTTTCCCGATGTTTTCATTAATCTTATTCGTATTATATAGTTTAATTGTATGGTTTGCCCAATCGAACCCCTCTTTCTTTAATATTTTTATTC
>JAZBNV010000160.1:0-23568 GCA_036350795.1 Marinilabiliaceae bacterium | reverse complement strand
TTTGATACCAAGGAGGAAGCATACAGGAAGAGAGATCACCTGGTCCGGCTCGGATATCCTGAAGACATATTTGTTAAAACCGTTGTCAGGGGAACCCGGGAGGAATGAACCTTGGAATACAAAGAAATAAAACTCAGAGCACCTGAACCGGAAGATCTTGAATTATTGTACCTGTGGGAGAATAAACCTGAAATATGGCTGCTCGGCTCCACTATCCAGCCTTTCTCAAAGCATACCCTCAGGAAGTATCTTGAGAGTGCATCACGTACAATATTTGAGGAAGGCCAGCTCAGGTTAATGATCGATAAGAAAGAAGATAACTCAACAATAGGATGCATTGACCTCTTTGATTTCGATCCGGTAAATATGAGGGCCGGAGTCGGGATACTTATTGCAAAAAAAGAAGAAAGAAACAGGGGCTATGCAACCATGGCACTTGAGTGCCTTATTGAGTACTCGAAAACAAAACTTCAACTGAAGCAGCTATGGTGCAATATCCTTGAAGACAACAGGACCAGTATTAAACTCTTTACCGGCCTTGATTTTAAACTGGTGGGTATAAAACAGCAATGGATTCGTGCCGGAGAGGAATTCAAAAACGAACTCCTCTTCCAGTTAATCTTAAGATAGTCTTAATCCGTTTCTGTCTCAGCTCTCTTCCTGGTATCGTAATATTCGCCCTTAAAATAATTTATCCCAATAATATCATACCTCTCTGCCTGTTTCCTGAATCGCGTAAGGAAATTCTCAAAATCCCTTAAGCCCTGCTTGGTCCAGCCGATTTCTCCTACTGCAAAGAACCTGGGATATGCCATATATTCCATATAATCAGGTGTTGTAAGATATTCAGACCAGAGGTTACCCTGTACACCAAGAATATACCTTTGCTCATCTTCATCCAGCTCAGCTGGCATCGGATCGTATGAATATACTTCCTCAAGAGGCGAATAACCTCCTATCGCAAGTGGTTCTCCTTCCGGTTCGCACTGGTAATGATCGAGGTACATAAAGGGATTAGGAGTCATAATAACATCATGACCCTCCTTAGCTGCTGCAATGCCTCCTTCAGTTCCTCTCCACGACATCACGGTTGCTTCCGGGGCAAGCCCTCCTTCAAGTATCTCATCCCATCCGATAAGCTTACGATTATTGGCAACAAGAAACTTCTCTATTCGCTTTATAAAATAGCTCTGCAACTCGTGTTCATCAGCCAGTCCCTCATCGGCTATTCTCTTCTGGCACTCAGGACACTCCTGCCACCTCTCCTTTGGACATTCATCACCTCCTATATGTATATATTTTCCGGGGAAAAGTTCAATCACCTCGGACAGCACATTCTCAAGGAATACAAAAGTTTCTTCCTTACCGGCACAGAACACATCCGGGAATACACCCCACCTCGTTGCCACCTCGTGCGGGCCCCCGGTACATGAAAGCTCAGGGTAGGCTGCAAGTGCTGCCAGTGCATGACCCGGCATCTCGATCTCAGGAATTACGGTTACAAACCTTTCTGCTGCGTAGTTAACAATTTCCTTTACATCTTCCTTCGAATAATATCCTCCGTATCTTTTTCCATCATACTCGAAGGGCGGTCGTCCACCATGACCTATCAGTGTCTCTTTCCGGTAGGCTCCGATTTCAGTAAGCAGCGGGTATTTTTCAATCTCTATTCTCCAACCCTGGTCTTCAGTAAGGTGCCAGTGAAAAGTATTCATCTTATGCAGGGCAAGCATATCAATATAGCGCTTGATATATTCTACCGGGAACATATGGCGACCAACATCAAGGTGCATACCCCTGTATACAAACCTGGGTTCATCACTGATTGTGCATGCAGGCACTTTAAGCTCCTGGCCGGTCTCCATACCCTTTTCAATGGCAGGAGGCAGTAACTGGCGTATAGTCTGTACACCATAGAATAAACCTCTTCCGTCCCGGGCCTTAAGCAGAATCCTTGAGGGTTTAACCTGGAGAAGGTAACCTTCGTCATTAAGATCCACATCGTCTGTAATCATTAATAATATACTTCCCTTTTTACTTACTGCCCCGGTTTCAATTTCAGGCTCAGAGCCAAGTGCATTTCCGAGCATTCCCAGGAGAAAATCAGCAGCCAGCCTCACCTCCCCGATATCACTGTTAACCAATATCCTGGTTTCTTTATTTATTGTAAAAGCTCCTGGCAATATTGCCAGGTTATTAGGCCTGGGTATAATAGAATAATCCTCTTCACTGTTCTTAACACCCTGCTTGCAGGAGCTAAGAAGCAGCGCTACTATAAGAAGTAAGAATGTCAGATAGTTTTTCATGCCTGTTAGTTTTGAATGTTGCTTTACAAAAATAATAAATAGTGACCTTGCATGCAAGGTCAATACATCTGAGGATGGTGTCGGGCTCCTGCCCGACGCTGAGGATGGTGTCGGGCTCCTGCCCGACGCCAGCGAGTCCTGCGTACAGGAAAATTCTACCCAAAGGGAGTGGCAGTACCTGTCATCCCGAATAAAGTGAGGGATCTGTTTCGACAATACCAGATTCCTCGCAGGCTCGGAATGACAAACATGCTTCTACCCAAAGGGAGTATCAATACCTGTAGTCAGCATGCCACCCAGCATCCGGGCGCCATCTTCGGTCACAACGAAGCAGTCTTCTATCCTTACCCCGAACTCATCATAAATATAGATTCCCGGCTCATTACTGAAGGTCATTCCAGGTTCAAGGATCAGGGGATTATCCTTAACCAGGTAAGGGTATTCATGTCCGTCCATACCTATGCCATGTCCGAGCCTGTGAGCAAAGTAAGTGTACCCGGGACCAAAGCCTGCATCATCAACTACTTTTCTCGCCACCCTGTCTATCTCACCGCATGTCACCCCAGGTCTGACAGCTTTATGTGCTTCCTGCTGGGCCTTTAAAACTATATCAAATACTTTCTTTTGCTTATCTGATGCCTGCCCGAATACTATAGTGCGGGTAACATCACTCCTGAATCCCTCGATAGAGCAGCCACCGTCAACCAGCACTATATCACCATTATGCAGGTCTCTTCTTTGCTTTGTTCCGTGCGGGAAGGCTGATGTAAAGCCCAGTTGCGGACCACCACTACCTGACACTCCCATTTCTGAGTGTGCGAAAGAAATATCCTTTGCAATTTCTTCCCTTGTCATTCCTTCCTTAAGACGCCCGAAAGCATACTGGTAGGCTTTCTTTGTTATGCTGTTTGCCAGGTCCATATAGGCTAGTTCCTTTTCAGTCTTAACAGCTCTGACCATATTTACAGCCATTGATCCGTCTCCCAGGTTTGAAGGAAGCTCCCTCCTTATTCCCTGCGAAATAAAACTCCTGACATTTGGTCCCATAGCAACTTTTGCATCCTTAAGACCAAGATCGTTTATAATTGCTGAAAATAGTTTATACGGAGACTCATGTTCCTCCCAGGTTCTTATCTCATGATTATCCGGGATCAGCTCAGAAGCACGTTCCAGCTCAAAAGCAGGGCAAATCCATACCGGGTTTCCCTTTGTATTGACAAGAGCTCCAAAGGTCCTTTCGCTTAACCACCAGGATATATTAAAAAAATACTTCAGGTTGGTTCCGCCCTCGATAAAAAGAGCATCAATACCTTCTCTCGTCATCGACTTCATAAGCTTATCAATACGTTGCCGGTAATCACTCTCATTTAATCCTTCAATTCCTGATACCTCGTTAATAAAGGAAGACTGTTCGGCACAACTGCTTCCTAGTAAGCCTGTTACCATGCCGCTGGCAGCAATAGAGATACCACCAACCTTAATGAAATGACGTCGCGAAGTTTTCATAATATGATATTATTTTAAGAAAAGGTTCTACCAAAGTTAAGTCTTTTACTGAGAGAATTTTATAAAAAGAGCCTATTGTACAGCATTAAATCCTTGACTGGCTCCGTATTCTAATTGATTCATGCTTATCTTTAGGAGACCATGATAAATCAAATGCTACAACCATGAACAAAATTGTCTGCCTCCTGCTGGCATTAAGCCTTCTCTATTCATGCAAACCAGGTAGTAGTGACAGGCCCAATGTGATAATCATACTTACCGACGACCAGGGATCAGTGGATGTAAATGTATACGGCGCCACAGACCTGGCAACACCCAACCTTGACCGGCTGGCAGAAGAAGGAATAAGGTTTTCGGGCTTCTATGTTGGATCTGCCATATGTTCACCTTCGCGGGCAGCCATCTTAACAGGACTGACTCCGCACTCTGCCGGTGTGCCCGGCAACGTATCATCAATTCCCGGCAATGCAGGTATGCCTTCAGAGATAACAACGCTGGCAGAAATGCTCAGGCAGGAGGGGTACACCACCGGTCATGTGGGGAAATGGCACCTGGGATATACGCCGGAAACATCACCCCTGGCCCAGGGCTTTGATTATTCGTTCGGCCATATGGGAGGCTGTATCGATAATTATTCTCATTTTTTCTACTGGAACGGACCAAACCGTCATGATTTGTGGGAAAACGGTAATGAGCTATTCCTGGACGGGGAGTATTTTCCCGACCTGATGGCTGAAAAAGCAGAGAATTTCATCAAAAAAAATAAGAAAAAACCATTCTTTCTCTACTACGCAATAAATACACCACATTACCCTTTGCAGCCCAGGCCGGAATGGCGCGAATACTATGGCAGTATGGACATGCCCAGGCGCGATTACGCCGGCTTTGTATCAACTGCAGATCAGAATATTGGTATGCTTACCGCCCTGCTCGACAGGTTAAGCTTAAAGAATAATACACTGCTTATTTTCCTGTCTGATCATGGACACTCCTACGAAGAAAGAACCTTCGGCGGTGGAGGGAGTGCAGGACCATTCAGGGGTGGCAAAACCTCCCTTTTCGAAGGAGGTATAAGGGTGCCGGCAATTATAAGCTGGCCTGACAGGATTGCCGGAAACAGGGTAAACAACGAGCTGGTGCACAGCATAGATATAGTGCCTACTGTACTTGCTGCCTGCAGTGAAAAAGAACTGCCTCCATACCTTGAAGGAGTAAATATATTACCTTCCTTAAGCAGCAATGAAAAACTGCCTGAAAGAACCCTGTACTGGAAACTTGGCAGCCAGTGGGCTGTGCGTAAAGGCGACTGGAAACTTATTGGCCTCCCAAGGGATCCCTCCGGTACAGGAAAACTGGACCCCGAAAAAGACAGGTTGTTTCTGAGCAATATTGCAGCAGACTCAAGCGAGATGACCAACCTGGCTTCAGAATATCCCCTTCTTGTCGATTCGCTGATAACTGAATACCTGGGGTGGAAAAATGCCTCTGCTGATGATATACCGGAAATGCTTGTCGAGGTTCAGAATAATGCACTGGGATCTGAAATATCTATGCTTACAAAACCATCACCCCGGTATCCGGGAAGTGGTCAGGGTACTCTTATTGACGGCAGAATAGGATCAAGAGCTCATGATGATGGATTCTGGATGGGATGGGAAGGTGAAGACATGATAGTTCTTTTAGACCTTAAAAAAGAAATCAGGGTAGCTTCCATAGTTGCCAGGTTCCTTAATAACCCTGAAAACTGGATATTTGCACCCCTGGAAGTTTCCTTTTCATACTCACTGGATGGTAAAGCTTACTCCCGGCCCGTAACTTTACCCGGCGGGAATGATTTACGTAAAGCAGGTATAAGGAATATATCTGTACCAATTAACGGTGATATCAGGTACCTTAAAATTTTGGCCAGAAGCATTGGAACAAACCCTGAATGGCACTCCAGTCCTGGAGGAAAGGCATGGCTCTTCTGCGACGAGATTATTATTAAATAAGAGCTGTTGACTTATGACTATAATATTACTAATTTTAAGAATAAATAAATAAGCTAAACTATTATGATTACAACCACAACCGAAAACATCCCCGGAAGGGAGATTGTTGAAATTTTAGGTATTGCGCGTGGATCAACCGTAAGGGCAAGAAACCTTGGCAGGGATATCTTTGCCGGATTAAAGAATATTGTTGGCGGAGAAATCCATGAGTATACTGAACTCCAGGCCCAGGCGAGAGAGCAGGCACTGGAGAGATTGGTAAATGATGCCGAACGGCTTGGTGCACATGCTGTTGTTAATGTAAGGATGCACACTTCTATGATTATGCAGGGAGCATCTGAGATACTTGTATACGGAACAGCAGTACGACTAAAATAATAATTATGAGCCTTATCGGTGGTTTCGTTGCTTTTCTCTACATCATGGGCTTTGCTGCAGTTGTTATAATATTAATCTACCTAATAGTAAGAAGGGTCGAGGAAAAGGATAAGGAAACTTTTGAAAAAAGGAAGAATTAGTCCCGCAGTAAGCTTTAAAATATCAATCATGAGGAGAATATGGATATTATCCCTGTTTGCGTTGCTTATTGGATGCAAGAGCAGAACTGATACTGGGAATACTTTCACTTATGACCTGGATTTTTTGAATAAGCACACCAGTATTATTGTTCTGAAATCAGGTAACAGCAGGGTGCTTATAGCACCTGAATGGCAGGCCCGTGTTATGACATCAACATCTGATCCGGGCTCAGGAATATCCTATGGTTGGATAAACTATTCCCTTATTGAATCACAGGAGCTTCTTCCACACATAAATCCCTTTGGCGGTGAAGAAAGATTATGGCTTGGTCCCGAGGGCGGCCAGTATTCATTATTCTTTGGCGAAGGCGACAGTTTTGAATACGAAAACTGGCAAACTCCTGCCATCCTTGATACTGAAGCATTTAATACAGACACTATCTCCGACAATCAGGCAGAATTCTCAAGGGAGGGCTACCTCGTAAATTACTCTGGATATAAGTTTAATTTTATTATAAAGCGCAGGATCAGAATACTGAATGATAATGAATTAGCCTCTATTACAGGCAGTGATTCGGAGCTTCTCAGCATGGTGGCTTACAGGTCTGAGAATATCCTTGAAAACACAGGGAAGGAAAAGTGGGAAAAGGAAACAGGTCTTATTTCGGTGTGGATGCTTGGAATGTTTAATCCATCGCCATCAACAACGGTAATTATTCCATATATCGAGGGTCCCGTTGATGAACTTGGCCCTGTGGTTAATGACAATTATTTTGGTTCTGTTCCGGCTGACAGGCTTAAGTATAGTAATGGTACAATTTTGTTTAAGGCTGACGGCAGGGAGAGGGGAAAGATAGGACTGGGTCCTCTCAGAACAAAGGGCATAATGGGGAGCTATGACATTAAAAATGAAACTCTTACCTTGCTTATATGTGAATTGCCGGAGGGTATTATAGATTATGTTAATTCTGCATGGGAGCTTCAGGAAGAACCATATTCCGGCGATGCATATAACTCTTATAATGATGGTCCGCTGGATGACGGATCAATCATGGGACCCTTCTACGAACTTGAGACCTCCTCGCCTGCCCTTGCCCTGGATGCCGGAGAGAGTTACAGTCATATACAAACAACCATCCATATTTCCGGTCCGCCTGCTGAACTGGATAAAATAAGCAGGAGAATGCTGGGTATAAACCTGGCAGACATTTAACGCTACTCCCCACCCGGTTTCTCATCACCCAGTTCTTTTATCCTGAACCTTTCAATTTCAGGTTGAACACGGGATTGCTTCAATATTTCCTCTATTTGCTTAACAATTTCAGGATTATCAGCAGCCACATCATTCTCTTCCAGCGGGTCTGTCTCCAGGTTATAAAGTTCAAGCTGCATGTTCCCTTTAAAGATATCTTTTCGTATGGCCTTCCACTCGCCCATTCTAACAGCCTGCTGTCCCTGGTACGAGGGAAATTCCCAGTATAGAAACTCGTGCTTCTCCTGCGTACCTTTGCCACTTATCTCCGGCAAAAAACTTATTCCATCAATACCTTCTGGTGCCTCTATACCTGCAACATCACATAGTGTAGGCATTACATCCCAGAAAGCAGATATATGATCAGACGAGGAAGCTTCAATTACTTTACCTGGCCAGTGCACAATCATAGGAACCCTTATTCCGCCCTCATGTACAAAGCCCTTGGTCCATCCATATCCCTCGTTAAACAGGCCTGCACTGTTAAACCACTCAGAATCTGTGCCACCATTATAGGTATGTCCGTTATCCGAAGTAAAGATTATCAGTGTATTTTCATAAATGCCCAGATCTTTGAGCTGCTCAACCAGTTGCCCGACCTGGTCGTCGAGGTATGACACCATACCTGCATAAGCGGCATGCGGGTACCTGTTTGGGAAGTACCCCTGGTCTCCTGTATAAGGTTCCTCATCACCGAATTTTTCGACATACTTATTTACCCATTCGGGCGGTGCCTGGATTGCAGCATGAGGAATGGGTGTTGCCCAGTAAAGAAAGAAGGGATTATCCTTATTTTCGTTTACAAAGCCTTTAATCTCGTCGAACATCAGATCGGGAGAATACTTTGCCTGCCAGAACTTTTTATAGCTTTCCGGGTTATAAGGATCGGCTCCCGGGTTAAGTTTGGTTCCCGGGGCTATGGTATCGTTGCCGGTAAAGACACGCTCTTCGTTCTTCCATAAGTGAACCGGGTTATAGGTATGGGCCTGCCGCTGGCAGTTATAGCCAAAGAAGAGGTCAAAGCCCTGTTTATTCGGGACCCCTTCAGTGCCCGGTGCACCAAGTCCCCACTTTCCAACAATGGCAGTTTTGTATCCGGCAGATTGCAGGAGGGTGCCAATTGTTGTAGTCCCTTCAGGCAGCGGACGCTGGCCTTCCAGTGCAGGGTTTTTTATCATCTCCACATAATCCCATACCGGGCCCCTCTCGGCCCACTCATCGTTACCCCTTACGTAGGAGTGACCACTATGAAGACCTGTAAGCAGTACGCATCGTGAAGGGGCACAAACAGGTGAGCCGGAATAGTGCTGTGTAAACACCATTCCGTTCTCAGCCAGTCTGTCAATATTTGGTGTTTCAATTTTTGTCTGACCATATGCACCAAGCTCCCCGTAGCCCAGGTCGTCGGCAAGAATATATATTATATTTGGCTTCGTGTCAGTAGTGCTGGTACATGAGAAGGTTAGCACACTGATTATCAGTAACAGGAAGAATGAATGTTTTAAGGTCATAGCAAATAAATGTCAGAGTTTTTATAAAAGTCCTTTATTTCTGAGGTAGGAGTCAATTTTTGGTTCGCGGCCACGGAAAGCAACATACATCTCCATTGCGTCTTTGGTACCGTTTTTGGCAAGTACATTATCCCTGAAGGATTGTGCAGTTTCGCGGTCGAAAATTCCGTTCTCTTTAAAGGCCTCAAAGGCATCATTATCAAGTATTCCTGCCCAGTCGTAGCTATAATAACCTGAATCATAACCACCTACAATATGCATAAAGTAGGTACTCCTGTAGCGCGGAACTATTTCATCTATCAGGCCAATCTTATCGAGAACTTTGGTTTCAAACTCAGCAACATCTATATCTGTTCCGGCAGCAACAGTTGAATAAGCCATATCAAGGTAGCATGCTGACATATATTCAACAGTAACAAATCCCTGGTTGAAATAGCTGCTGTTTTCCATTTTCTGAATCAGCTCATCCGGGATTACTTCACCGGTCTGGTAATGAGTGGCATACATCTTAAGAACCTCAGGTTCTGCCACCCAGTGCTCCATTATCTGGCTTGGAAGCTCAACAAAGTCCCATGCAATATCTGATGAATTGTATGTCTTCTCAGATAATAGTCCGTCGAGGGCGTGACCAAACTCATGGAAGAGGGTACTTACCTCGTCTATAGAAAGCAGTGAGGGGATATCAGCACTGGGGGAGGTAAAGTTCATCACCATGGTAGACACGGGTGTAATTTCCTTACCGTCAAGCACCCTGTGACCCCTGTAGCCACCACACCATGCACCCTGTTTCTTGCTATCCCTGGGGTGGAAATCGAGGTAGAGCACACTGGTATGCGATCCGTCGGCTTCGTTAACTTCAAAGGCCACTGCGTCAGGATGAGGCTTAGGTATATTTTCAATCTCGGTAAAGGTGATTCCGTAGAGTTTGCTGGCAACAGTAAATGCACCCTGCATAACATTATCAAGCTTAAAATAGGGTCTCAGTTCCGAGTCATCGAGATCGTACTTCTCTTTCCTGAGTTTTTCAGAGTAGTACCACCAGTCGCTTGCTGCAAGTTTAAAATCTCCGCCTTCACGATTAATTATCTCCTGCATCATCTTTACTTCATTCTTAGCCACGGGCAGGGCTTTCTCCCATACCTGGTCAATAAATGAATAAACATTGGCGGGCTCTTTTGCCATCCTTGGTTCAAGAACCAGGTGAGAATGAGTATCATATCCCAGTAAAGCGGCTCTCTCTGCCCTTATTTCGAACAGTTTAGCCAGGAGCTCCTTGTTATCATAATCATTATCATTGTTTGCCCTGCTGGTATAGGCATTATAAAGTTTCTTCCTGAGGTCCCTGTTCTCAGAATACTGGAGGAAAGGAATCATGCTGGGTTTCTGGGTGGTGAATATCCAGCCTTCCTTATCCTTTTGCTTCGCTGTTTCGGCCGCAGTTGCTATTACTGCATCAGGAAGACCTGCAAGGTCCTCTTTATTTTTAATTTCAAGCATATAGCTGTTTGTTTCTGCCAGAACATTATTCTGCAGCTTGACTCTCAGGATTGAAATCTCCTGGTTATATGCTTTCAGTTTCTCCTTATCCTCATCTGACAGTCCTGCGCCGTTCCTTACCAGGGCCATATACTGGCTTTCCAGCAAAAACAGTTCCTCATCTGTAAGGTTAAACTTATCCCTCTTATCGTAAAGAGCTTTCAGTTTCTCGTACAGTCGCGGATCGAGGCTGATTTCATCGTTGTGAGCAGCCAGTTTTGGAGAAATCTCCATCTGTATCTCCTGTATCTCTGGCGAAGTATTGGCGCTTGAGAGGCCAAAAAAGACAGTACTGACTTTTGAGAGCAGCTCGCCGGCACGGTCAAGGGCAACGAAAGTATTTTCAAAAGTTGGCTCTTCGGTGCTTGAGAGGATTGCTTCAACTTCCTTTTTCGATTCTTCCATTCCTTTTTCAAAGGCTGGCATAAAATGTTCGGCCTTAATAAGGTCGAAGGGTGGCACTCCGAATGGAGTATCATACTCGGCAAAGAAGGGGTTCTGAGCTTCTGTTCCCTTCTCTGAATCAGCACATGACATCATAAAGAATAATGAGATTAAAATTAAGGCTAATAAGTTTTTCACGGCTATAGTGGTTTTGGGTTAGTAAAGCATTATTAAGAGCACAAAATAAATAATAAAATTGAAAAACCTTATGACCGGAATCATGAAATGGTTTTGAACACAGAGACTTTGTGATCCATGACGGGGTGGTTAGGAACATTCCACTAACTATTTTCCCCTCCTTTTAGGAAAGGAGGGGTGTCATGACCGACCCCACGGAGTGTCATGACGGGGTGGTTAGGAATCCTGGGATTACTCGTCGTGAAGCTCCTCGTGATCCCATTTGGGGGAGGCCCAGAGCAAGAAAAACAATACCTCTGGTATTGCTTTTGTATTTAGGCACCCGCTTACACGAATGAATTCGTGACGCTTATGCCTAAATACAAAAACCATTCGCAGTTGCGAATGGTTTTTCTTGCTCTGGCGGAGAGAGAGGGATTCGAACCCCCGGTACGCAAAGCGCACAACGGTTTTCGAGACCGCCCCGTTCGACCACTCCGGCATCTCTCCGGGCCTACAAAATTATTATAAATTTTCTTTTACGCATCATTCGCGGAGTTTCTTTCCATAATAAAGATGGTCGAACTTTTTACCATCAAACTCAGCTATACCGGGCATTACTCCCCAGCGCTCAAAACCAAACTTCTCAAGCAGGCCAATACTGGCTCTATTGTGCCCCAGCAGGATGGCTATAACGTCCCTGTAGCCCAATTCAACTGCAATTTTCAGAGCCGATTCCATCATAAGGCTGCCAATGCCTCGGCCACGAAATTTTTCCTCTATAAAATAACTGATTTCAACAGCATATTTCAGGGCTTCCCTTCCAGGACGATAGGGACTGAGTGAAAAATATGCAATAACAGAACCTTCTATCTCTGCAACATACACCGGGAACTCTTCCGGCGTGTGGTCATTAAACCACTTTAACCTTTTCTCCCACGGGTAGGGTTTTGTGTCTGCTGTAGCCATCTGCAGTTCGATAGCCTGGTTATAAATTGCATCTATCTGCTCAATATCTGATATTCCTGCCAGTCGTATTTCCATAATTTTAATCCCATAAATATAATTGTTCATCCCGGGCATCCGCATCCCCCATACCGGAGATAGTTACTCCCATTAATCTCACCTTCTTTCTTTTGAAGTCAACACTATCCCTGAGCAATACTACCTCTCTGTGAAGCTCATTAAAATCACCGATTGCCTTATCAAGGGTATGACTCCTGCTTATCTGCTTAAAATCATCGTATTTTACCTTCAGTGTAAGTGTGCGTCCGCTGCTTCCATGCTTTAAAATCCTGTCCCACAGTATCTTCTCTATCTTATATAGTTCGGCAATTACCTGGAATTTAGTGCTAAGATCCGAATCAAAGGTAAGCTCAGCTCCTACCGATTTTCGTAAGCGCCCGGGTTCAACAGGCCTGCTGTCCTCACCCCTCGCTATCCCGTAATAGAAATTACCCGCTTTACCGAAATTCCTGGTGAGAAAATCCATATCTGCCTCTCTGAGGTCTTTACAGGTATGTATGCCATAAAGGTGCATCTTTCCGGCTGTGACTTTGCCAATTCCAAACAGTTTCTCAACCGGCAATGAAGGCAGGATACTTTCCATTACAGCATTATCTATCAGATATAAACCATCAGGTTTCTTCATATCAGATGCCAGCTTGGCAAGAAACTTATTAAATGAAATACCAACAGAGGCGGTGAGTCCGGTTTGACTGAAGATTTCATGCTTTACCTGTTTTGCCCTGCTAACTGCTTCACTCAATCCATTTACGATATGCGAAAGGTCGATAAATGCTTCATCAATAGAAAGTGCTTCCACTATATTGGAATGCCTGGCAAATATTTCAAATATCCTCTCCGATACTTCCTTATACCTTCCCATCCGATGCTTCACAAAAACAAGTTCCGGGCAAAGTCTTTTTGCTATGCTGCTTGGCATTGCCGACCTTACCCCAAATTTGCGTGCCTCATAGCTTGCCGCAGCAATTACTCCCCTGTCAGAGGGAGAACCTACTACCACCGGTTTTCCTCTCAGATCAGGCTTATCGTTTTGTTCAACCGAAGCATAGAACGCGTCCATATCCACATGTAAAATATACCTCACATCAATATATTTAGCCGCAATTTATATAAAATGTTATTTAGTATGCTGCCAGGTTTTGAAAATTCCAATATGTTCTACATTATTGCATGATATTCAAATTTCACCCGATTGAGAAGAAAGGCAAATTTTTCTGAACGTCTGTTCGCATTACTGATTAACCAGCACAGGTTGTGGGGAACTGTGCTTACACCCTATATTATTGCCAAAGAAGAAGGCTCTCATTATTATATCCCTGAAGAATGCCTTTCCCCCTATCCATCCCCTGCAACACAATCTTCCCTTAACGAATATCAGAATGAGATCATTGATCTGGCTAACAGGTTCTCCGACAGAAATCTGCACAGCCTTTTTTCAAGGGAAAAAAATGTGGTTGAATTTCTCGACAGGGTTTCAGATGACAGGTTCAATAAACATATAAAGCCATTTATTGAAGATAAGCTCTTTCGGATACTGGAAATAGTACGTGATAAAAATATCCCGGTATATCGCCAGAAAACAGGATCTGTTAACCTGCACCAGGAAGACAGGGTAAAGCTGATAAACGAAAATGCCATACCGGTATTTTCGTTCGAGCTAAGGGATGAAGGGAGTATTTACAGGCTTGCTCTTGAGATTAAAGGCAGCAGGGTGGAATTAAGGAACCGTGATATTGAAGTTCTTTCAAACTTACCCGCTGCCTTAAGAATAGAAGATGAAATTATTTTCCCACATAAACTTGAAGCAAAGAAACTGCTGCCCTTTTTCAAAAAGGAAGAAATCAATATCCCCCCGGGACGCCTACGGGAGTATTACTCAGGTTTTGTTCTTTCTGTAGTTAACAGTTACCGGGTAAATGCCATTGGCTTTGAAATAATCGATAATGAAGCTCAGAAGAAAGCCAGGGTAATTCTTGAACATGGTATAAGAAATATACCTTCACTGATTCTTAAATTCAGATACGAAGATGTGGATATTTACTCAGGCTCACCCGAAAAAAGCTTTACAAAATTCAAGCCCGACGGCAACATATTCAGGTTTTTCAGATATCGCAGGGATGATATATGGGAATCATCTGTAATTGATTTTCTTCAGCACCTTGGCTACTATTCTGAAGATAATATAAACTTTACCTGCATATGCGATAGCTCAAATACCGGGAACGAGCTTTACAGTCTGATAGAATCATTAAACAATAATTCTGCAGAGCTTAAGTCCATGGGTATTGAAGTAGTAACAGGCAGTGTTGACAATAACTATTACCTTGATAACCTTGATTTCACGATTGAAAGTGATATTGAGAACGATTGGTTTGATCTTAAGGCATTTGTACAGCTTGGGGATAGCAGGATTCCGTTTACATCTTTCAGGAAACATATACTTGCCGGTAACAGGGAATATACTTTGAGTGACGGGAGAATACTGATAATACCTGAAGGATGGATTGAAAGATATAAAAGCCTCTTTGAACTCGGAGTGGAAGCCGGAAACACTCTTAAGATCCATAAACAACACTTCAGTCTTCTAAATGATGCCTTTGATAAAGATGAATGCAGTATCTGCAAGAAACTTGAACAACTTGTTATCCCGCGTAAATTCCCGCAGTACAAAACTCCGGCAGGATTAAGAGCCGAACTCAGGGAATATCAGAAAGAAGGACTAAACTGGCTCCTCTTTCTCCAGGAAAGCAAGCTGGGAGGATGCCTTGCCGATGATATGGGACTGGGCAAGACCCTGCAGACCCTTTCGATGCTCCAGTATAATAAGGAAAATATCTTTCCGGGCAAAGGAGCTAACTACATAAAGTCTGATCAGCTAAACTTGTTTCAGGAAGATGAAAACAGGCTAACATCATTACTGGTTGTACCATCATCCCTGGTTCATAACTGGCTTAACGAAATTAAGAAATTCACTCCCGGTATCAGGGTATACCAGCATATGGGACACAATCGCAGAAAAGTTTTCTCCAACTTTAATAATGTTGACATAATTATTTCCAGTTACCACACTGTAAGGCAGGATATTGAGCTTATCTCAGATTATAATTTCTTCTATACTATCCTTGATGAGAGTCAGCTGATTAAAAACCCGGCATCTCAGGTTTACAAAGCGGTATCAAGGATAAAATCAGATCACAGGCTGGTACTTACCGGAACACCTGTAGAAAACTCGCTCACTGACCTGTGGACACAGCTAAATTTTGTTAACCCGGGTATTCTTGGCAGTAATAAATATTTCAAGAAAGAATTTGCCTTACCCATCGAAAAGGAAGGGAAGGAGGATAAGGAACTAAAACTTCGTAAACTTATCAGGCCCTTTATCCTGAGAAGGACAAAAGAGCAGGTAGCCAGAGATCTTCCTGCAATCACAAGGCAAACAGTTTTTTGCGATATGAGCGAGGAGCAGTCCACCATCTATGAGGAAGAGAAGAACTCTATACGTAATACAATTCTTGATTCAGCAGACAATAAAGCAAGTCAAAAATCCGCAATTATGGTTTTGCAGGGATTGATGAGACTCAGACTCATATCAAACCACCCGGTGCTTACAGATAACAGCTACAGGGGATCGGCAGGCAAATTTGAAACAGTACTTGAAGATATAAGGAGCGTTGTTTCTGAAGGACATAAAATCCTGGTATTCTCATCCTTTGTTAAACACCTTGAGGTATTTGCAGAAGCTTTCAGAAAAGAAAAGCGGATTTTCTCAATGCTTACCGGGAGAAGTGCTGACAGGGAAGCTGTTATTAAGGAATTTCAGTCAGGGACAAACAGTAATATTTTCCTTATCTCTCTTAAAACGGGGGGAGTTGGTCTTAATCTTACTTCGGCTGACTACGTATTTATTCTTGACCCCTGGTGGAACCCTGCAGCCGAGCTGCAGGCACTGAACAGGGCACACAGGATAGGCCAGGACAAGAATGTTTTTGTTTACAACTACATCAGTACAGGTAGTATAGAAGAAAAGATACTGCGCCTGCAGGAAAAGAAATCCAGGCTTGCAGAAACATTTATTTCTTCCAGTAACCCGCTTAAAGACCTTGACATAAAAGAGTTGTTTGAGTTAATTGGATAGATCGAACAGGGGTCTTATATTTACAAAAAAATACCAAAATGGAAAATATGGACAAACACCCTCTTGCAGGGAATACAGATATAGATTCAGCTTTCTCAGGAACCTGGCAGTTTTATAAAAAATGGTTCACTCCCATGTATGCCATTTCTTTTATTATGGCTCTGATTATAAGTGTACTGACAAGTCGTATAGATATGAGCAGTCTTCAAAACACCACCGATATAGCAGTTATGATGGAAACTGTAAAGTCGTTCTTTGGTGTTTATGTTGTAATTATGCTGATTGCATTATTCTTCAATACATTGCTACAGTATTTTATAATTATGAAACCCCTGGATGAGAACTTCAGTATTATTGACGCAGCCGGCAAGGTACTTACCAGGTATTACCTGCCCCTGCTGGTGGTATTTATTGTTCTGTTTTTCTTTTCTATGCTGGCAATGATGGTGGGTGTACTGGTACTTTTCGTTGGTATTCTGTTTGCCATTCCCTATGTGATCCTGTTTTTCGCAATGGCAACTCCCCTTTTAATAATTGAAGGCAGAGGTATTGGCGATACAATCAGCAGCTTATTTAAACTTGTTCACAAAAGGTTCTGGCCAAATATGGGCTGGATATCTGTATATGTAGTACTGGTAACATTCTTTTCGCTGATTGTCAGCACACTGGTAATGCTTCCCTTTTCAGGGAGTGTTTTCGGGTCGATGTTCAAGCCCGAAGCTGCCACTGAAGTAGTTAATTTTACACGTAATCCGGCCTTTGTAATACTCAGCTCACTTACATCGGCTTTAACCACACCAATTCTGCCCATACTGGGACTGGTACTATATTTCAATAATAGTGAGCTTAATACAGGTACGACCGGTGAAAGGTATGACCGGAGTGATCATGGAAAAGTTAAGGTGGAAGATCTTATGCCCTAGTATATCTCAATCCTCCAGTCACCTTGATGGTTGATTTCTATTTCGAACACCACCTCAAGTAAGGCAGTAGCAAGCCTGTTGTACTTAATGTACCTTACATCAAGGGTAAAAGGATAGTTAACATTATTGAATCCATGGTAGCCCGAGTTGGTATATTCCTGTCCTGAACTTCCCCTTATACTCAGATCAAACAGCTCTGGTTTTGCAGTGAAATTATTATTTATACGCAGTAAGACCCTGTTACCGTCTCCCGATCTGATTGCTTTGTACCTGTCAACATTCTGCTGATGGATTATCCTGTAGCCTCCTCCCAGGAACTCCGGGCCAACAAAAATATCCTTTTCCCAGATTCCTGCATAAATGGTATCTGTTTCCTGCAGATTGGGAGTATACTCTCCATATCCATGTCTTAATCCCTTTGAGAAGCTACCGATGTAAATTGATCCGTTATTGTATTCATAGGTCCCTTTCCCGTCCGGAAGGCCCTTCCTGAATTCGCCATAATAATGATCCCTGCCCCAGGCTTCTCCCACTCCATGAGCGAGATCCTTTTTGCACGATCCCAGATAGGCGCTGTCTATTCCGACTTTCAGAACCTTGCAGGATTCCTGCGGCATGGCTGCCTGGGAAATAAGCAAAGCAAGTAGCCCTGCCAGGTATAGTTTTAATATTTTATTCATAATATTTAGTTTGTGGGTTAATACAATTCCACCACCCAGTTACCCGGGCGGTATATTTCTATCTCAAAATCCACGTCATACATAATTGTTTTCAGTTTATTCCACTTCTTATACCTTATTGTGCCGGTGAAGGGAAAATCAATATTCTCAAAGCCTTTAAACCCGGAATAATCGAATTCGTTACCGTTTGAACCCGTAAGGCTCATATCAAATCCCCCGGTACTGGCTGAGGCCGACATATTGAACTTAAATAATACCCTGTTCCCGTCCGATTCGCGGTAAACCCGTATTCGCTCAACATTTCTTTTTCTTACTACTTTATAATCAGGCCCTGAAGGCTCCGGTCCAAGATACCTGTCATTCTCCCAGATGCCCGCCAGGATTGAGTCGCGGCCATTAATAAATGTCTTATATTCTCCGTTCCCATGCCTCAGTCCTTTCATATAATCACCTCTGTATACCGACCCGTCAAGATACTCGTATACGCCTTCTCCATGAGGCAATCCCTTCCTGAACTCACCGTAATAATGGTCTTTGCCCCAGGCTTCTCCAACGCCATGGGCCAGATCCTTTCTGCAGGAACCTGCATAAGCACTGTCGATGCCCTGCATAAGTACCTTACAGCTCTCCTGGGAGCTTAAAGGCACAGACAAACTCAGATATAGAAAAAAGCTTAAAAAACAAATTCTGGCAATAATCTTTCCAGGCATACTTCTATGTTTTATATATATGACCCTTAATAAACAAAATACCCCCTCTTACAGTTTTTCTATATAAATATAAACGAATATAATTAGTCTCATTACATTTACCTGCGTAAATAAGGCCAGTAAAGTTAAACGGAAATAAAATATTATTCGAATGAATGTTATCGCAATAAATGGCAGTCCCAGGAAAAAAGGCAACACTGAAATATTATTACGCACTGTCCTGGATGAAATTGCATCCTCAGGTATTGACACAGAAATTATTCAGCTGGGAGGCAAAAAGGTTAATGGATGTGTGGCATGTATGAAATGCAAAAAAGAAAAAGACGGCCTTTGCCACAAAAAGAACGACCTTATTAATGAGATAATCCGGAAAATGATTAAAGCAGACGCTATTATCATCGGTTCGCCTGTTTACTTCTCCGACATAACATCAGAGACGAAGGCTCTTATTGATGTGGCAGGTTATGCATTAAGGGCAGCGGGCAACCCGCTCAGGAGAAAAATTGGGGCGGCAGTTATTGCAGTCAGGCGTGCCGGTGGTATGCCAAGCTTCGATTCGATCAACCATTTCTTTCTGATTAACGAAATGATAGTACCCGGCTCCACCTACTGGAACATTGGTATCGGAAGGGAAAAAGGTGATGTTCTCAATGATGAAGAGGGAATAAAAACAATGAAGAACCTTGGCAAGAATATTGCCTGGCTGCTAAAGAAGATAAATGCTTAAATATTGTCATCCCGAGTTAATCGAGGGATCTATTTGTTTGATAATCAAGACCCGGATTCCTCGCATTCGCTCGGAATGACAAAGATTGTACCCTTTTGAGACAGCCTCTTTTTATATAATCATCTAATAATTAGTACATTATTCTTTCAACATAGTGAGTATGCAGTAACTCATGAGCTTTATGCGAGTTAGGCTCTCCAAGAAAATCCCTGTATATCTCAACTACTTCAGGATTCTCATGCGATTTCCTGATAGTCATACTCATATCTTCGGCATAAATAGCATCTACTCTCTTCTGCCTGATAGTCATATTGGTTGGTATAGGCTGTCCGCCTCCACCAATACAACCACCCGGGCATGCCATAATCTCAATAAAGTGATAATCTGCCTCTCCCGAAGCAACTTTCTTCATCAGTTTATCAGCATTGGTAAGCCCGTGTGCAATGGCTACTTTAAGCTCAGCTCCTTCAAGGAATTTCCAGTCATCTGTACATCCTTCCACTTTCAGCGATGCTTCTTTAACTCCTTCCATTCCCCTTACAGGTGTAATATTAATATCCTTAAACGGAACCTCTTTGCCGGTTACTATCTCATAGGCCGTACGAATGGCTGCTTCCATAACACCTCCGGTTGCACCAAAGATAACAGCGGCACCTGTAGACTTACCCATTATTGAATCATAATTAGTTGGCTCAAGGGCTCTGAAATCGATACCTGCCTGCTTAATCATTACAGCAAGTTCCCTGGTAGTAAGAACAAAGTCAACATCCTTATAACCGCTATCCCTCATTTCGGGCCTGTTAGCTTCAAACTTCTTAGCGGTACAGGGCATTATCGAAACAGAAATAATCTTTGCCGGATCAAGCTCACGCTTCTCGGCATAATAAGTCTTCACCAGTGCACCAAACATCTGTTGTGGCGACTTGCAGGTTGAGAGGTTAGGGAGCAGCTGGGGATATTTATGCTCAATAAACTTTATCCAGCCGGGTGAACATGAAGTACACATCGGAAGTGCAGTCTCCTTATCACCATCAACAAGTACCTTCTTCAACCTGGTAAGCAGCTCTGTTCCTTCCTCCATAATAGTAAGGTCGGCAGAGAAGTCTGTATCAAGTACCGAATTAAACCCAATCTGGCGCAATGCAGATACCAGTTTTCCCGTAACTCTTTCACCCGGATCATAACCCAGGTCTTCTCCCAGTGCTACCCTCACAGCAGGAGCGGTCTGTACAACAACATGAGTTTCAGGATCGTATATTGCATCCCATACATAATCAATATAAGATTTTTCAATCAGGGCTCCGGTTGGGCACCGGTTTACACACTGACCGCAATTAGTACATACAACATGACTTATTGGCCTGTCATGGAAAGTAGATATTTTTTGCTCGCTACCTTTTCCAGATACAGCTATGGCAGATACTTTCTGCAACTCGGTACATGTTCGAACACATCTCTGGCACCTTATACACTTACTGTCATCCTTGATGATGGAAGCCGATGTCCGGTCGATCATTGTTTCATGATCATGTATCAGGTCAAGGAAGAGGTGATCACCGAAAGCAAATTCATTGGCCAGGGTCTGCAGTTCGCAGTTCTGATTCCTGTAACACTTTGTACAGTCGGCATTATGTTCCGACAGCAAAAGCTCAACGATGTGCTTCCTTGCATTTCTTACCTTCAGCGAATTTGTAAGAATCTCCATCCCCTCCATAGCTGGCTGTGCGCAAGATGCAATAAGTGTTCTTGAACCAACCTGCTCTACAACGCATACACGGCAGTTACCGGCAACACAAAGGTCATCATGGTTACAAAGGGTTGGTATATGAATATTCAGTTTTTGAGCCGCTTGAAGGACAGTTGCTCCAACCGGGACTGATACTTCCTGGTTATTTATTTTAAGATTTACAGTATTATTTTTTTTCATAATTCTAAGCTTTTAGTAGATTACCTCCTCCTTGAAGTTTTCAACTATCGAATTAAATGCGTTTCCAACCGACTGACCCAGTCCGCATTTTGATGCCATTTTCATTGTTTCAGCCAGCTTTACAAGCTCATTCAGATAACTGGATTTCATTTCGCCTTTCTTTACTGCCTCTATTCCCTTAAGCAGTTGCTGGCAACCTACCCTGCATGGGGTACACTGTCCACACGATTCCTCTGCAAAGAACTCAAGGTAGTTGTGAAGCACATTATACATCGATCTGGAACTGTTAAAAAGTTTCATTGATCCACCTGTAGGTACACCTTCAAAACCAATTACCGTACTTGCGAAAAGTTTCCTGGGGACGCAGAAGCCCGAAGCTCCTCCAACCTGGACGGCTTTTGCATCACCATCGCCGAATTCCTTAACAAACTCAAGAAGCGACATTCCAAGTTCAAGTTCATATATGCCGGGTTTTGGTGTATCGCCCGATATCGAAAATACTTTTGCCCCGGTTGAGAATCGCGTACCAAGCTTCTTATAACTCTCAGAACCATAATTGAGAATAATTACGGTATTTACAAATGTTTCAACATTGTTGATTGCTGTAGGCTTTCCATACAAACCATTCTGGGTAGGATAAGGAGGCTTATTCCTGGGTTCTCCCCTCTTGCCTTCTATTGATTCAAAGAGTGCCGATTCCTCGCCGCATATATAGGCACCACTTCCGAGTCTGAAATCAATGGTAAAGTCATAGCCAATATCCTTTATCATTTTATGGAAGCCATCAAGCTCCATCCTCAGCTGGGGAAGAAGAAATTTATACTCTCCCCGCAGGTATACAATTCCCGTTCTGGCTCCAATTGCCTTTCCTGCAATTGCCATCCCTGCATATACCTTATAGGCTGCACGATCAAGTATTTCCCTGTCCTTAAATGTACCGGGTTCACCTTCGTCGGCATTACATACAATATATTTTACATCAGACTTTTCCTGGGCACAGAACTTCCACTTCATCCCTGTCGGGAAACCAGCTCCTCCACGTCCTTTCAGTCCTGATTCAAGAACTTCTCCGATTATTTCATCATTCGACATTTCAAAAGCCTTCTTCAGGACAAGCTTAGGGTCAATATGTTCAAATATCAGATCTACCTTATTAATCTTTTTGCTTTCCATAGTCAGTCTGATTTATTTATGCATATATTCTTTAATAATCTTCACTATCTTCTCTCTTGTAAGCTCGGTATATGGAGTATCATTAATAAGCATTGCGGGAGCCTTATGACACCAACCCATGCAGTTGGTCTCCAGCAGGCTGAACTTCCTGTTCGAGGTTGTTTCACCAACCTTGATTTTAAGCATATCCTCAAGTGTCTCAATAATCTCTTCCTTACCCTTCATCGAGCAGGTAATGGTTTTACATACCCTGATTACATAGGTGCCCCTTGGTTCAGTATCAAGGAAGGTATAAAACGAAGCAATTCCGTACACCTCTGCAGCAGAAATATCCAGCTCCCTGGCAACCTCTACCATAGCATCATCTGTCAGGTAGTTATGCCTCTCCACCACTCCCTGCAGTATGGGCAGCAAAGCATCCCTTTTGTTACCATGAACTGCAACAAGATCCTTGACTAAGTTTTCAGTTCGATACATTTTTGATTCTTTTAATTTTTAATAATTAGCATAAATTTCTTGGCTGTTAAAAATATAACAGTACAAAGGTCCAAAACACAGCAAAAATCATGTTTAAATAATTTAAAATTATTCTAATTAGAAATAGTTTATTTTTCTATACCACTATATACTAATGCCTTACCTAATGTAAGTACTTACACAGCCTGATCATGAATAATATATTACATGATTTATGTCATATATTAATATTTCACACGACTGCAATTGCAAATAAGTCCTTTCGATTATCAGGCTAAATTAGATTCTCCATTATCACACCCTCAACCCTCAACCCTCCACGCCGCCCTCTTCGACTCCCCTGGGAGTCGCACCCGGGTAGTAAAACAATGCCGTTCAAAAATTTCCGCGGCTCTATGGCCTTATAAATTAACCAGATCTTCCTGCCGCGGTAACTTTGTGTGGGAATCCTCTAAACTACCCATGTGCCACCCTGCAATGGTCGTTAGCGATTACTTCCCAATATTATTTCAAACATACACCCTCCACTCTCTACACCCTGGATCTCGACTCCCCTGGGAGTCGCACCCGGGTAGTAAAACAATGCCGTTCAAAAATTTCCGCGGCTCT
>JAZBNV010000159.1:0-3011 GCA_036350795.1 Marinilabiliaceae bacterium | reverse complement strand
TTTAATGATGTTTATAATATCTCCAGGTAAAGAATCACTGGCATTTATAAGCAGTGTTGGTTCAAGAAGCAGATTCAGGAATCTGCTGATAAAGAACTTATATCCTGCATGGAAAAAGTACTGCCTGCTTACGGGGGGCTTATAAATTCCAAGACTGTCAGGACTTTCAGGAGTGCCAAGAATATTCGTAGCTGAAATACCTGCCGTTATAGTGGGACTATAATAATAAACACCAGCGTCAAGGTTTGGAGAAAGCACTGATCCTTCAGCGCTGCCTGTATCCGGGTCACCTGAGAACCTGTTGAATATGGCCTTGGCGGTAGCTCCGACCGACAGATAAGAAAGAGCATTCCTGTCAAGTTTAAGATGATAGGACCCTGTGGCTCCAAAGCCAATATTCCTTGTTGGATCGCTATATTCATTATACAGGTATGCTCCAACTCCGATATTGGTGTAAACAGGAGTAGGTACGGAGGTGAAGTATTCTTTCTCGGATCTGCTCAGTCTTGTATGTCCGCTGAACAGTTGCGAATTAGCTTTACCAAAATTACTTATCAGCATATCCACCGAAGTAAAATCTTTACTCCCTGCAACTGCCGGATTAAAGACAAAGGGATTAAAGATCCTGTAAGAAATCGGAAAATCGGGTGCATGCTGTGAATGCAGGGGAGAGGTGAGGAGTAAAAACAGTAAGGCAAATGATAGTCCTCGCAGAATCTTCGGGATGGTATCGCTTCGAATTACCATAGGTTTAAGATAAGTGGCTAATGGTTCTTTTGTTACGGGCAATTTACGATAAATTCGTTACAAAATCAACAAAACCACCCCACCTTCGTTTCACTCAGGCACCCCTCCTTAGACTCTTAAAGGAGGGGAAATATAAGTATCGAACTCTTATATTGCTTTATTCCTACAGTCTAAAGCCAACAACTTAATCAGCTCTTTTTAATTTTTTTGCCGGTAGCTGTGATGGTGAGATTATCATGAATATCGTAAAACCTGGGGATCTTAAACATAGCCAGGTGCTTTGAGCAGTGATCCATAACATATTGTTCCGTTATAAGTCCCTTCATTTCCTTTCGAATAACAATATCAGCCTTTAAGGCTTCTCCTTCTATATCATCTTCAACTCCCTGTATGGTAACATCAATTACTCCGTTTATTGCAAGAATAACCGCCTCGATTTCCTTTGGACTTATTCTTTTACCCCTGACCTTGATAATCTCCTTGGAGCGTGCAGTAAGGAAGATATAACCTTCCTCATCAACGGTTCCAAGGTCACCTGTATAGAGCCATCCCCTGCGGAGTGCCTGTGCTGTTCCTTCAGGATCGTGAAAATACCCGCTCATAATATTATCACCCCGGGCAATTACTTCACCTGTTTCACCGGGCTTTACAGGTTCTCCATCAGCATTTACTACTTTAAGTTCTACGTTCGGAATTCCTTTTCCTATTGATCCCCTCTTCGCAAGGTATATATCAGGAGGCAGCCATGATAATCTTGCCGTGGCTTCTGTCTGACCGTACATTACTATAAACTTTGTTTCGGGATGGGCTTCCCTGAACTCGTCGATAAAGATCGGTGCCAGTTTGCCACCAGCCTGGGTTACATATTTCAGGTAGGGGAACGCGGTTTCTTTAAATGTGTCTGACTTCCTTAGCAATATCTGGAAATGACTTGGTATGCCTGCAAAGCCGGTACATTCATGATTCTTAAGGTCATTTATAACAGCTCCGAGGAAAATAAATGAATTATTAAATACGATGGAACCTCCAACCCTGAGATGGGTATGGAGCAATGATAAACCGTAACAATAATAGAAAGGCAGAACTACAAGCATACGGTCATCTTCTTTAAGTTCGAGGTATTCGACTATACTCCTGGTATTTGCGATAAGGTTTTTATGGGAGAGTATTACTCCCTTAGGTTTGCCGGTTGAGCCGGAGGTGAAGATTAGTTCGGCACATCTTTCGGAATCGAAGATTCCTGGTTCATGGTTTGGCTTCGCCGAGCTCGTCGTCTTTGACTCCTCGGTTCTGGTTACTGGTTCATGGTTCCTGGTTACTGGTTCATGGTTCTTGGTGCCTGGTTCAGGGAGGGTGTCAGGAAAAATCAAGTTATCCTCGTTTAACTGGAGGCGGCGGTTGACTTCGGGGGTAATAAAGATCAGATCAGGCTTTGTGAGATCATGGATATAAGCGAAATTATCCTTTTCGGTTGCGGGGTCGAGCGGAATACATACATTGCCTGATTTTATAATAGCAAGGTATGTCTTAAGGAAGAAAAGGTTATTAACACTCAGGATAAAGATATTTTTTTCTTTTCCATAGTTTTCATTCAGCCAGGCTGCAAGACCGATAACATCATTATAAAGGTCCTTATAGCTTATTTCTTCCCTGCCCACCAGGAAATTCTTCTCAAGTGTGGATGTGTTTTCGAAAAAGTAATCAACGGCATTCATAGCGTTTCATGTTACGTGTTTGTTGTTCCGGGTTCATGGTTCATGGTTTCCTCCTTCGCTCTTTGAGCTACGGCGGACAGGCCTGGTTCATCTATATTCAGGCTACAATCACCCCGTCACGCTTTTTGCGTGACACCCCTCCTTACAAACAAGGAGGGGAAATTGGATGGTTTATAAACCTTATCTCTTATCTTCTTTTTTCTCCTTTTTACTTCAGAAATCAACATTCGGTGTTCGATATTCGATATTCACATTTACATTCCCCAGTAATCCCTTACCGGGCTCATTCTCAGATATTCTGTAGTCTTTCTCTTACGTTCAAAGTTACGAAATAATGCTTCAACCCTCTCTTCTGTTTCTCCCATAACCTCTGCTACTTCAGCTGCCGGATAGCCATTCTCAAATCCAAACCAGTACCTGTCCATAAGGTCGAAGGGAAGCTGGTAGAAAAATTCTTCCTGGGTCTGCTCAGCTGAGTATGTATCTGTAGTTGGTGTACGCTCTATTATTTCCTTGGGTACGCCAAGGTATTCAGCCAGCTGGTAAACC
>JAZBNV010000158.1:0-2456 GCA_036350795.1 Marinilabiliaceae bacterium | reverse complement strand
CGGACCTGACAGGAAGGACAACAATAAATACCCTGATGTATATTTTGCCAATTCCTTTGTTGGCAACTACCTCAGACTTGAACTTCTTTCAAGGTATAAGCAGCAGCAGAAGCTACTTAATGAATCGATCGATTTCTTCGATTACATGGCAGTGAAGACAGGAACACTCTGGGAAAATATTGGAACATATGCAAGCTGCAACCATGGCTTTGCATCTCATATAGTACATCTGTTGTACAGGGATGTCCTTGGTATTTCAGATATCGACTATAGAAACAGGAAAATTGTTTTCAGAATTCCGGATATAGAGCTTGAGAAATGTGAGGGTATAATACCTGTTGGTGATGATATAATAAAACTGTCATGGTCAAAAACAGATGGGATAATAGATATTAACTACAGTTTACCTGAAGGATTTACATCAGTAATTGAGAATAATAGCAAATGCAAAATAAGATGAGAATATTTAAGACACTTCCACAGCTTCTTTTCTTTGTGATACTTAGCGCCGGGCTCACAGCCCAGGAGAATACCAACAATAACATATTCAGGCAGTTAACACAGGAGCTACCCTCTCCCAATTCTTACAGAACAGCTTCAGGAAGACCCGGACCCGACTACTTTCAGCAGAAAGTTGACTATATTATAAAAGTAAAGCTTGACGAGGAAAAAAATTCAATAGCAGGAGAAGAGGTAATTACCTACCATAATAATTCAAAAGAAACACTCAGCTACCTGTGGCTGCAGCTCGACCAAAATATTCTTGAGCCCGAATCATTCAGCGATAAAATATCCGTAAGCTCAATGAATGAAAATGAAGCTGTTTCGCGACTGGTACAACTGAATGATAGTTTCAGCGGGGGATTTAATATTATTTCTGTTACTGATGATAAAGGCAGTGAACTTGAAAAAATAATAAATCATACTATCATGAAGGTAGTGCCGGAAAAGCCCATTGCACCCGGAGGGAAATACAGCTTCAGGATAAAATGGCATTACAATATTAATAACCTGAAAAGGAACTGGGCCAGGTCAGGAATAGATCCTCTGGGGGAAGATGGCGATAATATCTACGCTATAGCACAGTTTTATCCAAGGCTTTGTGTATTTAATGATTATGGATGGCAGATAAAACAATTTGTAGGAGCAGAATTTGCACTTGAGTTTGGTGATTTTGAAGTATCAATTACAGTACCTTCCGATCATATCGTAGGAGCTACAGGAGAACTCCGGAATAAAAAGAGTGTGCTTGGCCCCGAAGCAGCAAAAAGACTTTCCCAGGCTATTAATGCAGATAGCCCGGTATTTATTATCACGCCCGAGGAAGCAAAAGAAAATGAAGGTACCAGGTCTGGCACATATAATACCTGGATCTTTAAAGCAGAAAATGTCAGGGACTTTGCTTTTGCCAGTTCCAGGAAATTTATCTGGGATGCAATGGGAGTAACTATTGGTAAAAACAGGGTGCTGGCCATGTCGTTCTACCCGAACGAGAGTTTTTCTCTCTGGAGCAAATTTTCAACAAAAACCATAGCCCACACCCTCAGGGTATATTCAAAATACACCTTCGACTATCCCTATCCAACAGCCCAGTCAGTAGATTGCAGTCTTGGAATGGAATACCCTATGATTGCCTTTAATGGTGGTCGCCCGGATCCGGATGGCAGCTACAGCAAAGCAACACGCAACAGCATGATAGGCGTTATAAGGCATGAGGTAGGCCACAACTTCATACCCATGATAGTAAATACTGATGAAAGACAGTGGTCGTGGATGGATGAAGGCTTCAATATCTTCCTGCAGGGACTTGGTGAAAGAAAATGGGATATAAACCAATACTGGTCAGGCATCCCCACCGAGATGATTGGTTATATGGACGACGATAAAAGCACCATAGTACCTGTAATGACCCACGGAGATGGACTTCTCCAGGCAGGAATGAACAGTTACAGGAAGCCAGCTGTAGGCCTGACTATCCTCAGGGAAACCATCCTGGGAAGAGAACTTTTCGACCAGGCTTTTAAAGAGTATACTAATACATGGAAATTTAAGCATCCACAGCCCTGCGACTTTTTCAGGATTATGGAAGATGCTTCAGGAGTCGATCTCGACTGGTTCTGGAGAGGGTGGTACTTTACAACTGACTATGTAGACCTGTCGATAGATAATGTTAAGCTTTTTATCCCGGTATATGACGAAGAAACTGCCAGTGAAGCCGCAGAATATGAGGCGAAGCAGAAGAGGGAACATATTGCATCAATCAGGGACAGGGAATTTATCGAGAATGAAATAGATATTGACACAAGCCTCAGGGATAAATATAATAGTATGGATGACCTTCAGAAGTTTAAAAGAAAAGAGATGATACTCTCTCTTCAAAAAAGACTTAGCGCAGAGGAAAAGTCTGTACTGGAAGAGGAAAAACTGTATTATGAAATTACTTTTAAGTCTCACGG
>JAZBNV010000157.1:0-5746 GCA_036350795.1 Marinilabiliaceae bacterium | reverse complement strand
TGAAGACATGCCCTCATTCAGGGGTGGTGATGTTAATAAATTTCGTGAGTGGGTTCAGAAACGCGTAAAGTATCCACAAATTGCTGCAGAAAACGGAATCCAGGGAAAGGTGTTTATTATGTTTGTTGTAGAACCTGATGGATCTGTCAGTAATGTAAGTATCATGCGTGGTGTTGACCCGGCACTTGATGAAGAGGCAATTCGTGCTGTTCAGGCTTCGCCCAAGTGGGTAGCAGGTAAGCAGAGAGGTGCTGCAGTTCGGGTGCGTTTTTCAATAACTGTTAATTTCCAGCTTCAGTAGATATTATAATTAATATTTGAGCCGCTTCTTATAGCGGCTTTTTTTTTATACCCAACATATAATAATTATTATCTTTAGAGCACAAAACCATAATACTGAATGAATATGAAAAAGGCTTTACTCCTCTCACTTTCAATTGCATTTATTCTTATTGGTTGCGGATCGCCCAAAAAACAGATGGAATCGGGAAATTATGAAGCAGCTATAATTAAGGCCGTCGATAAACTCAGGAAAGACAGAACAGATGACAAGAACATCTCTATCCTGGATCAGTCGTACCGGATAGCCCTTGAGCAGGATAATGAAAGAATAAGGTTCCTGAAAATGGAAGGTAAACCTGATAACTGGGACGATATATACCTTGTATATAAAAAAATGAATGACCGGCAAACTCTTGTCAGAACCGTTCTCCCACTGCAGACCGGAGCAAAAACTGTCGATTTTCCCTATGTGGATTATATGGAAGAAATGATTTCTGCAAAGAAGAAGGCCGCAGACTATTATTACTCTCACGGGCAAACTCTCCTGGAATCAAGAACAAAGGAAGGATACAGGCAGGCATACTACGAATTTGTGAGAGCCAAGGAATATGCAGGTGACTACGAGGGCATCGACGATATGATCTATGAAACCAGGATGCTTGGAATGAGCAGGGTACTTGTCAGGATTCAGAACCAGTCGCATATTAACTTTCCACCTGAGTTCCAGGCCGATCTGCTTGCCCTTGATCTGCCCAGGCTTAACAGCGAGTGGGTAGAATACCATACAAAGATTCTTGATGAAGAAGCTCAGTTCGATTATTTTGTGAATGTAACTATGAAAATGATTAATGTATCTCCTGACAACACTTTCCAGAAGGATACACTTATTAAGAGAGAAATTGAGGATGGCTTCCAGTATGTTCTTGATGCCAGCGGGAATGTTATGAAGGATACACTTGGTAATGATATCAAAGTTAAAAAGTACAGGGCAGTTCAATGTGCCCTGATTGAGACCATTCAGGAGAAAAGCTGTCATATAGAAGGAGAGGTTGAAATAATATCTGTTAATCCCCAGCAGGTTATTAAAAAAGACCCCCTGGGTGCTGACTCATACTTTGATCATATTTCAGCAAGGGCGATAGGAGATATAGAAGCTCTTAATGCCAGCGAAAGAGCTAAAACACAAACTCAGCCAGCTCCCTTTCCTTCAGACCTTGAAATGGTAATAAGGTGCAGTGAAGCATTAAAGATGGGTATCAGGACCGCAATGCAGAGGAATTCTCGTTTTATACAGTAAGAATTTTACAGAATATTAGTTTTGAACCCCACTATTTGATATTTTTGCGCCGCAATATATCAAATAATGGGGTTTTCTGATTCAGGTAATGTAAAAAGTGAAAGGGCAGTCCTTGTTGGAGTAATATCGCAGGGCCAGACCGAGAGCGAAGTTAAGGAATACCTTGATGAGCTTGCTTTTTTAACCGAAACAGCCGGCGCTCTTCCCCTGAAAAGATTTGTTCAGAAACTTGAAGTTCCCAATCCAAAAACCTTTCTTGGTACAGGAAAGATAAGCGAAGTTGAAGCCTTCGTGAAGGAGGAGGAGGTAGACCTGGTAATTTTTGACGATGAACTTAGCCCGAGCCAGATAAGAAACATTGAAAAGATACTTGATTGCAGGATACTTGATCGCAATAACCTGATACTCGATATATTTGCAGCCAGGGCAAGAACATCGCATGCCAGGGTGCAGGTTGAACTGGCACAGTACCAGTACCTGCTTCCCCGACTTACCCGGATGTGGACTCACCTTGAAAGGCAGAGGGGTGGAATAGGGCTAAGAGGCCCGGGTGAGACAGAGATTGAAACCGACCGTCGTATAATAAGGGATAAAATAGCATGCCTGAAACTGCAGCTCGAAAAAATCGACAGGCAGATGATTACCCAGCGAAAAAACAGGGGTAAGATGATACAGGTTGCCCTTGTAGGATATACCAATGTCGGCAAGTCAACAATAATGAACCTGATTTCAAAATCGGATGTTTTTGCAGAGAACAAACTATTCGCTACCCTCGATACAACAGTCAGAAAAGTGGTGGTTGACAACCTGCCCTTTCTATTGTCGGATACAGTTGGCTTTATAAGGAAGTTACCACACGGACTGGTAGAATCATTTAAATCAACCCTCGACGAAGTCAGGGAAGCCGATATACTGTGCCATGTCGTCGATATTTCTCATCCTAATTTCGAGGAGCAGATAAACGTGGTGAATTCTACCCTCAGGGAACTGAATGCCCTGAATAAAAAGGTTATCCTTGTTTTTAATAAGCTTGATGCCTATTCATTTATTGAAAAGGATGAAGATGATCTGAGCCCTGTACTTAAAGAAAATCTTACACTTGAACAGTTGAAGAATAGCTGGCTCGGCAGCAACGCAGATTCCAGGACAATTTTTATTTCAGCAAAAAAGAAGATTAATATTACTGAATTCAGGGAGTTGTTGTACGAAGAGGTTAAAGAACTTCACCAGAAACGCTATCCTTACAACGACTACCTTTATTAAGCATACCAACAGCCGGGAAAGTTTGCCGGGTCTCCTGCTATTGCTTCAGTAAAAGTTCGGCTATCTGAACCGCGTTTGTAGCTGCCCCCTTACGTATATTATCAGCAACAATCCACATATTAAGTGTGTTTGCCTGCGAAAAATCACGCCTTATCCTGCCTACAAAAACCTCGTCCCTGCCATATGCATTTACCGGCATGGGGTAAAGATTATTTGCGGGATCATCCTCCACAACCACACCGGGGAACTTACTGAGCAGGCTCCTGACTTCAGCCAGATCGAAATCATTATAAAATTCCACATTCACTGATTCTGAATGTCCTCCCGTAACCGGTACCCTCACTGCCGTTGCAGACACACCAATACTATAGTCATCAAGTATTTTGCGGGTTTCGTTAAGAAGTTTCTGCTCTTCAGTGGTGTAGCCTTCAGCATCAAATTCAGCACATTGAGGGAGACAATTATTATGTATAGGGTGCGGGTAAGCCATTTCTTCATACCTGCCCTCCCTTTCATTTTGAAGCTGCCTTGTTGCTTTTACTCCTGATCCGCTTACACTCTGGTAGGTTGATACTACTATTCGCTTTATTTTATAGCTGTGGTGTAATGGTGCAAGGGCCATTAGCATCTGTATGGTTGAACAGTTAGGGTTGGCAATGATATTGGGGTGCTTTTTCAGCGAGCCGGGATTTACCTCGGGTATAGTAAGTGGAACATCATCGTTCATCCTCCATGCAGAGGAGTTATCAATTACAACTGTACCCTTTTCAGCGAAGAGAGGGGCATATTTTTGCGAGGTGCTGCCTCCTGCAGAAAAAAGTGCAATACCAGGAACTCTTTCTATCGCTTCCTCTACCGAGACAACTTTGTGTGCCAGCTTATTAAAAATAATTTCCCTGCCGACCGATCGTTGCGAAGCTGCAGGTATAAGCTCCTTTACCGGGAAATTTCTTTCTTCCAGTACCCTGAGCATTACCTGCCCAACCATTCCGGTAACACCTACTACTGCAACTTTCATATTGATTTGTCTTTAATATATTTAAAAAAATTCTGATATTTAGGTAGAATTTTGCCGTCAAAGATAGCTGTTTACGGCAGATAATATTATCGCTGCATGAGATTTATTACGCTTCTCCTGCTTGTTCAGCCTCTCCTGGCGAGTGCCCAGGTAAGCTTCGATTTTGAGTCGGGTACATGCGATGGATGGACTTTCCCAGTTGAAGGAAGGTGGCTTGCAGATGCCACTAATTCCATCGCGGGCAACTATTCCCTGCATCACTCTTATGATAACCCGGAGTCGGGTTTTGACCTTGCTTCATTCCCTGTTTTCGGCCTTTGCCCGGAGTACGGTGAAACTGTCTGGGAATTCAGGATAATGCACGCCTACACCCCGTCTTCATTAAATAACTGGGGATTTTGTCTCCTGTCCTCAGAGCCATCAGGCATAGCACAGCCAGGCTCAGGCTCAGGGGCATTTTTTGTGGGGGTTAACCTGGAGGGTAGCGATGATACACTGCGACTATGGAAAGACTGCGACGGATCATTATCAGTACTTGTTTCTACAAATCTTAACTGGCAAGAGGCAATAGGAACAGATAAGGCTGCACATATCAGGGTAAGCAGGAATGCTGAGGGAAACTGGAGGCTCTGGCTGCTTGATGAAATGGATGGTGCTTCACTTATTGGAGAAGCCTACGATTCGCAGCTGTTTAAAGCCAATTATGCCGGGATATATTATTCCTATTCCTCAACCAAGGACCGGCTGCTATGGATCGATGATATTATACTTAATGGCGAATTTGTCCAGGATAATACTCCGCCGGCAGTAAGCGAAGCAGATTTCGCAAGCAACTCTGCTCTTATCCTTAGCATTGATGAATCTTTCTCTTCGCTTATGCTGTCGGTGGAAAATTATCTGCTTGAGCCGGCAGGGCAGAAACCACATTCAGTATCTGTGCTTCCCGGAAACCGCCTCAGGCTTGACTTCAGTGATCCTTTGCAAAATAAAACCGGGTATTCTCTTAAGATAGATACTTTGATGGATCTGGCAGGGAATGTTTCGGCAGCTGTTTCGGTAGATATTATGCTCGCATACCCTGAGCCGGGAGATATAATAATCTCTGAGTTTATGCCCGATCCCTACCCTCCGGTAGAGCTTGGGTCGGAGTATATTGAGATATTCAACAGGAGTGAATATACTATTAATATCAGCTCGCTCAGCCTGTTTTGCGGCACTTCAGAATTGCGCCTGCCGGCATATAAACTTAAAGGCGGCGAATCGCTGGCGCTCTGTGATAAGGAGGACCTGGGCTCTTTTGTAAGTTCTGATAATGTTATTGGGCTTGATGGCTTTCCGGTACTCAACAATATTTCCGGAATGTTGCTGCTTGTTGATACACTTAGCTATACCATACACGGAATTGAGTACAGCGAAGGCTGGGGTAATGACCTGCTAAAGTCAGAAGGTGGCTGGTCGCTTGAGATTATTGACACGGATTATCCATTCTGTGGTGATGAAAACTGGGAATACAGCATAGATAAAAGGGGTGGCACACCAGGGCAGGCAAATTCTGTATCTGCAACTAATATTGATATCAGTATGCCGGAAGTGAGTGCTATATTTCCGTCCGACAACAGGACAGTTAATATTATTTTTTCAGAACCCGTTAGCGGCATACTGGAAGGCGGAACGGATGAGCTTATACAAAATATCGCGATTGAAGGCATAGTTAAGAAGGATTCGCTATGGAGATCATACATTTTAAAACTTGCAGATTCCCTTGCGCATGGAAAAATATATACCGCTCTTTTAGGCGGTGTAAGGGATTTTGCCGGCAATCCGCTCTACCATTGCTGTCCGGACTTTGGTTTAACGGAGCAGACTCTGCCAGGCGATATAGTAAT
>JAZBNV010000156.1:0-10867 GCA_036350795.1 Marinilabiliaceae bacterium | reverse complement strand
CTTTGTTACCTTTTATACCGAGGCACTTACATCCCAGACAAAGGCCCTGGCACCAACATCGGTATTTATATCATCCATTACCTTAACTGCATCAAGCACATCCTGTACTTTTGAGTCTTCAACAACGCTTAAAGTTGCTGAATTGATCTCGGGCCATGTATGGGTTCCAAGGTGGGGGACTCCTCCCCTTTCTCCCCGTCCTTTCATATCTGTCCACTGGGTGTAGCCACTGATTCCAAGCTTATTAAGGATATATTCCACCTTTTCAGTATGAGCCTGGTTATATACTATAAATATCGCCTTCATAATTTTTCCGTTATTAGTTTACTGCTTCAGCCTCCAGGAAATTGTAATCGTCGTCACTTCCGCGCTTTTTATTTCTTTCACCCCTGCGGGCAAAGATTATATATACAACAGGCACAAGTACAAGTGTTACCAGGGTAGAGAAAACCAGGCCACCAATTACAGCTATACCCATAGGACTCCATAATTCAGCCCCTTCGCCCTTGCTCATGGCCAGGGGTAGCATTGCCAGTATTGTTGTAAGCGAAGTCATCAGTACAGGACGAAGTCTTGACCTGCCTGAAACGGCTACTGCTTCATAAAGTTCGAGGCCCCTGTCGCGCATAAGGTTGATAAAGTCGACAAGCACGATAGCATTTTTTACCACAATACCGATAAGCATTATTGCTCCAATTCCGGCAATCAGGCTGAATGTTGTATTGGTAATAAACATTGCCAGTGCAACTCCCGAGAACGCAAAGGGAATAGAGAACATTATAATAAAGGGCATCTTAAGCGACTCAAACTGGGAGGCCATAACAAGGTATACAAGCACAAGGCTGAGCACCATAAGCAGGGCCAGGTCGCCCATTGCTTCCATCATATCCTCAATTGCTCCCGACGATTCAACAGAAACACCTGCCGGAATATCCATTTCGGCAATTTCCTTATCTATATCGGCTGCAATAGCCCCGAGTGGTCTCTTATGCGGGGTGGCCGAAACAGTTACAACCCTTTCTTTTCTCTTATGCTCGATATTTGGTGGCGACAGGTACTCCTTAATATCTGCTATCTCTCCCAGGCGAACCATCTGTCCCTGCATATTGTGGATCGGAATATTCTCAATATCGCTGATTGTATTTCTGAAATTTTCCTTATAGCGTACAATTACATCATACTCATCTCCAAATTCCCTGAGCCTGGTAGCTATCATTCCATCAACGCGATTTTTAATTGCTGCAGAAACAGTAGCTGTATTAAGGCCATGCTGTATCATTTTTTCCTGGTCCAGTTCAATCTGTAATTCAGGTTTTGAATCATCACGGCTTATCTGGATATCAGTTGCACCGGGAATCTCCGAAATCCGGCCGGCAAGTTCCTTTGCAACCTGGTTGGTAACAGCAATATCATAGCCATAAATCTCCATAGCGATATTATTCGACATCATAGCACCCATTCCGTTATCGGAAGTGGATACCTGGTAGTCTACAATCTCCGGGAACTGTTCAAGCTCTGCACGGAATGCCTCTGCAATATCCCATACCGATCTCTGCCTTTCAGAGATATCAGTAAGAGACATACTGTAGAGAATGGTATGTGTCCCGGTTGAACTGAACATTGTAGCAAAGTTTGCCTCTTCGTCAGAGCCGGAAGAAGTTGAAATAAGATTAATCTCGGGGAACTTCTCCATAAGGATTTTATCAATCCTTGCTGCAAGTGCTTTGGTTTCGCTAACCCTTGTACCGGTCTGTAACTCCACAGTAGCATTCATTGAGGACTGATCGGATTCTGGCATAAACTCCATTCCAACCTTTGAAAGAAGGGCCATTGATCCGGCGAAAACAAGAATTGAAGCGATCACCGTAAATGTCTTATGACGCAGAGCCCATCTAAGCGTTCCTTCATAGAATCTTTCAAAGCGGTCGAGTAATCTTTTTATTGTATTATCGTAGCTCAGCAAGCGTGGCTTCTTACTCTTTGACTCCATTCTGAGCATTAGCGAACTAAGGGTCGGGGTAAGAGTTATAGCAGCAATAGTTGATGTTATTGTAGTAAGGGTAACAATCATACCGAGTTGCCTGAAAAGTATTCCTGTAAGACCCTCAACAAAGGTTAAAGGGAAGAATACTGCAACAACTGTAAGAGTGGTTACTATTACAGCAAGCCAAACCTCATTGGTTGCGTAAATAGCAGCTTCCTTCGGCCGGCTGCCCTTTTCAATATGTTTGGTAATATTTTCAAGTACCACAATAGCATCATCAACCACCATCCCGATTGCGATGGAAAGGGAAGATAATGAGATAATATTGATTGAGTTTCCTGAAATAAAGAGGTAAATAAATGCAACAATCAATGAAATTGGTATTGTAATAATTACAATAAATGTGGCTCTCCATCTCCCGAGGAAGAACAGTACCACGAGAATCACAAAGATGCCTGCATACATAAGTGTACTGGTAAGGTTACCTATGGATCCACGAATAAAATCGGATGAGTCGAAAATAGTCTCAATCTTTACATCCGGAGGCAGGTCGTTCTTTAATTTCTCGAGCATTTCCCTTGCTTCCCTTGCAACCTGTACGGTATTACCTCCTGATTGTTTCTGGATATACATCCTGACACCCAGCTCGCCATTAAGCCTTTCTTCTGCCTTGCTCTCCTTCTTTGAGTCGATTATTTCTGCTATATCGCCCAGGCGTATACTGTTTCCGTTGAAACTGCCTACAACAATATCTTTGATCAGGTCACTTTCTGCAAATTCTCCCTGCACCCTCAGGGGATAGTCGAGATTGCCCATCTCCAGGTAACCTGCAGGTGTATTCAGGTTTTCCATCCTCAGCACATTGCCAATCTGCTCGACCGTAAGATTATAGGCCTCCATTTTTACCGGATCTACGTCAATATATATCTCCCTTCCCGGGGCGCCTGCAAGTCCAACAGATCCAACACCTTCAATCCTGTTGAGAGGGTTAACAACCTTTTCATCCAGGATTTTTTCAAGTCCCCTGAAGCTCTCTTTTGCTGTAACAGCATAAAAGAGTATCGGCATCATGCTTGAATTAAACTTCAGAAGAGTAGGATCCTCCGCATCTTCAGGGAAGAACCTGCTGATAAAGTCTATATTATCTCTTATCTGGTTAGCTGCCTCATCTGTATCGGTACCCCACTCAAACTGAAGAAATATTATGGAGGTATTATCGCTTGAGGTGGAAGTAATCTCTTTCAGGTTACTTATGGTACTCAGGGTACTTTCAAGGGGCTTGGTAACATTTGTTTCAATATCCGCAGCCGAAGCACCCGGGTATGAAGTAAACACCGTAAGGAATGGGAATTCCATATCGGGGTAGAGATCAACCGGTAGCCTGATTAGAGAATACAAACCCATAACAATTAATGCGATAAATATTAATATCGTTGATATGGGTCGTTTAACTGAATTACTGTATATGCTCATTTTCTAATATTCAATATTATTAATCAACTACTTTTACCTTATCCCCTTCGAGCAGTTTGGTATGGCCCTCAAAGATAATTTTTGATCCTTCTTTCACATCCTGAGAAAGAATCTCAACCTTTTCATCAAACCTTTTGCCTAAGAGAACATTATAACGTTTTGCCATACCATTCTCCTCAACAAACATATACCTGATATTTGTTCCTTCCTGTTGAAGAACTGTATTTGCAGGTACCACAAAGGTCTCTTCCTCTCCTACAAACATAGACACCCTTCCAAACATTCCAGGTTTTAAAGTTCCTGAGCTGTTGGGCACCTCTATCTCAACCTGGAACGACCTGCTTACAGGATCAATAACAGGATAAACAAGTATTACCTTACCACTGTATTCCTTATCAGGATATACATCGGCAATAACGCTGGCTTCCATTCCTTTTTTGATAAGCGGGTAATAATTCTCTGATACCTTCAGGATTGCTTTCAGCGGGTTTGTCTGCATTAATGTTACCACAGCAGCTTTCCCTGCCTGGGTATTGGGAGCTCCTGAATACATTTCGCCATTTTCATAATACCTGGCTGTAATTATGCCGCTGAAGGGAGCATACATTACTGTATTTTTTTCGAGGAATTCAAGTGATGAGTTTGTAACGTCATACTGGGTTTTCAACTGGTCATATGCCTGTTGGGTAATACTTCCTGTCTCAAGCAGGGTTTCCATCCTCTCCATATCGACCTTCATGCTCTGGAGCTGTATCCTGGTCTGGTATAGCTGTGTCTGGTCCATAAGGAACAATTTCTGGCCCTTACTTACCCTGTCGCCGGGTTCGACATAAATTTCTTCTATTCTGCCTGGCTGTGCAGGTGCAACATACACCTCTTCGTAGGCCTGGAGCGTTGAATTATAGTCAATGGTTCGTGAGATACTGGATTTTTCGAGTTTCATAACACGGACCAGGGTTTCTTTTCCCCCCGTAGCTGCCTGAGGATTATCGCCATCTATTGAAGCATTATTTTCGCCACCCGGCTTACATCCTGCAAGCAGAAGTGAAAACAAAACACCGATTGTTAATAGTCTTGAGAATTTCATTTTATCTTGTATTTTTTTGTTTCTGGTTATTATAGCTGATTAAATAATTTGTCGAGTGCCAGTTTATTCTGGAGTAAGGAAATAAGGCTTGATATGTAATCACTCTCTGCCTGAAGGTAGTTATTGTGGGCCTGTGTAAGATCAAGACTTGAAGCCATCCCCTGCTTGTATTTATTCTCCACGCTGCTAAAAACACGCCCGGCTACCTCAATATTTTCCTTTCGACTTTCAAATTGTTCCCTTGCATTTACAAGATTAAACTTAAGTTGTTTTTCCTGCATCAGGAGCTGATCTGTAACCAGCGACTTATTGGTACGTATTTTATCGAGTTCCAGTTCAGCTTTTTTGATTTTTGAATATCTCTCACCGCTTGCGAAAATCGGTACAGAAAGCTGTAAGCCTACCATTGAATTAGGAAACCATTGCAGATCATTCAGTTTATTTCCCATTCCACTTTCGGCATATGAATAAAAGCCCGCAAGGGTTGGAAGAACAGCAGACTTCTGCATTTTAACTCCCAGCTCATTCATTCTTTCCTGCCCTTCAATCAGCCTGTAATCCATATTGCTTCCAAGACTGAGATTCTGCATTGTAAGAAGATTTACGTCAATCTCTTCAAGAAATTCATCCAGGCTTTGTGTAAGCTCAATTTCAGCTTCAGGATCAAGACCCAGCTGAAATCTCAGCAGGTTATAACTAACTTCAATATTGCGCTCCATCGACTTCAGTGAGTTTTCTAGCATGCTAATATTAGATCTCATCTGATCGACATCGGTTGACTCAGCCATTCCAACCTCGTACATTGCTTCTGTTGACTTAAGTACCTCTGCCAGGTTGTCAATATTCTTTGCAAGCACTTCCAGCGACTCTTCTGTAACCAGTATCAGGTAGTAGGTCTGAGCCACGCCCTCCCTGGTATCCAGTTCAGATTTTTCCAGTCCCAGAGCCGAAAGGTCCTGTGCCAGCCTTGAGGTTTGAAGGCCCACAAAATACGAGGCGTTAAAAAGCAGCTGTGAAACCTGTACTCCATAACTTGCATTGAACTGCTGGCCAAACTGTACCGGGACATAAATTCCGGGCTGACCTAGAATCTCTCCGGGCAGAAGCGTAGTCATAATCTTTAAATTATCATTCAGCGATGCACTACCTTCAACTTTTGGCAGTCCACCTGATATCGCTTCCCACCTGGCCATATTTGACACTTCCACGTCAAGCCTGGATGCTTTTATAAGCTTATTATGCTGAAGTGCATATTCCTGGGCATCTTCGAGCGAGAGAGTAAGAGCTACCTTCTCTTCCTGTGCATTAATAACCGCCGCTATCAGGAAAAACAGCGGTATAAGTAATTTAATTCTCATTATCATTTCCATTTTTTATTATTCCAAGTTTCTTTCTGTATTCATCAATTATTTTATTTCCCTCATCTGTTGATATCCCCTTGAGATAACTGAACAGTATATTGTCAAATATTTCAAATTTTGAATATTTTGAGGAATGAAATAGTTCATTCTCCTGGATGGAGTCAATAAATCCCTGTATTCCTTCATTTACCAGCTCTATATTTATTTCATACCTGAATATTTTTTCCTCAACTCCCCGTCTCAGTATATCAAGTGACATTTCCGAATTACGTATCTCTCCCCTGTCGCAAAGCAGCCGGAAGACCTTATGATGATATTTCTTCAGATCAAGCATGTAATTCGGGTTGGTGTCTCTCATCTCCCTGCCGGCTGTTTCAATTATAGTAAAAACCACGTCGATAACGTTGGCTGAGCTTTTCATTATCTCCTTAAACGATTCCTTCTGCTTAAGCGCCCTCTCTCTTATAACATGAGTAACCAGGCTGTCTTTATCACTGAAATTCTCATAAATTGTTCTCTTTGATATTCCAAGTTCATGAGCAATCATATCCATGGTTACTGTCCTGATACCATATTTCATAAAAAGCTTTTCTGCCTCTTCGCTTATTCTCTTACTGTAATCCATCAAACATTTCAATTTCGATGCAATAATGAGAAAACTTTTTTAGTTCCCAAAGTTTTTTTTGTTAAAAAAAGATTAAAATCGGTAAATGCCGGTATTGGATCGGTGAATGGGTTCCGCCTTCGGTGAACCTTCCTCCTTCGCTCTACGAGCTTCGGGCGTACAGGGGATGGTGGAGAGTGAATGAGGGGGAGAAGATGAGAAGATGAGAAGATGAGAAGATGGGTGGATGAGTGGTGATAGTTCAGGTACTTCCTACCTGTATAGATAGAAGAAACCCCTGTACTCCTTGCCGTCATAGATTACATCGTCCCAGCCCCTGGCTTTAATAACATAATAATAAATTCCGGGCGAAGCCTTTGAGGCTCCTATTTTACCATCCCAGCCCTGCCAGTCCTTAAGCGAGTCGCCTTCCCCTGTAAAAGAATATACTCTCAGTCCTGATTTACTGAAAACCTGTACGCTTATATACCGCAGAGAGGCAGATTCAACAACAAAATACTCATTAATACCGTCTCCGTCGGGAGTAAATACATTTGGAATATTAATACTGGATGGATCGACAACTATATCACTGATAATCATAGAGTCGACACAACCCAGATCGCTCTCAATTGTAAGGCTCATTGCATATATCCCTGGCTTATAATAGGTATGTGAAACCGGATTGATATCATTTGAAAGAGTATTGTCTCCGAACCTCCAGGTATAATCAGAGGCCCTTATTGATTTATCTGTAATAAACACTTCCAGGGGTGCTTCGCCGCCCGAAGGATCAAGCTCAAAGTCGGCCTTTACGTGTATAGATTCATAGAAAAATGATGAAACAGATGAACAGCTGAAACTATCTGTAACCGTGTAAATATAATCCACATCTTCGAGTGGTGGGGTACCAAGAACCTTTAAACCGTAATCGGCTATATTGTATGTATGAAAAGTCGGGTTTCCAATTAAGGACTCCGGGCTGGAGGAGTAAACAAACTCAACTGCATTAGGCAAGAGAACGGGGTCTCCAGTGCTAAGATCTTCATAATAATACTCATCCGGCAGTGCCCTGCCCCGCAGGGTAACCTGCTCGCAGATCGACTGCTCGAGAGATATCTCAGACACAGGCATATCAATATGAATCCAGGCTACCAGGCTTACATCATAGCCTCCCCCGTCGGTAATACGAACTCTGTATCCGCCCTCATCAAGTGATGTCCTGGACGAGATCATCTGGCCAGGATCGCTGCCCAGGCTTATAGAAAAGGAATTAGCGGCTTCATCCCACCTGGTCCATGCGAAATCATAGGGACCGGTTCCCCCGGGGCTCACAGCCTGCAATTGAGGTTCTGATCCGGAAGATCCACAGTAAATAAATATTGGATGCTCAGCTCCTCCCGAGGGGTAGTTTGTATACCTTACAGCATTATTACCAGGAGCAGTAATCTGTGCAGGCAGGCTGAGTGGTAAAAACAATAATATCAGAGAGAAGTATTTCTTCACAATTCAGTTTGGTAGTACAAATCTTTAACGTCAAAAAAGGGTAATTGTTATAAAGTGTACAAGTATAATAAATGTGCAGACTCAATCCAAACATGTAACTGTACTTACAACTTGTTTTATTAACTTTGGCTGCTTATAAATCCCGTACAAGTAAATGTCGCAGGAATACCTTAATGATCTAAACCAGGCACAGCATGAAGCTGTTATAAATACCGAAGGACCGGCCCTTGTAATTGCAGGTGCCGGAGCAGGAAAAACCAGGGTTCTGACCTACCGGATTGCACATCTTCTGAATAAAGGTATACCTGCCGCTTCAATACTGGCGCTAACTTTCACCAATAAGGCGGCAGGCGAGATGAAGGACAGGATAATATCACTTGCCGGCTATAACAATGCCAGGTACCTCTGGATGGGTACCTTCCACAGTATTTTTGCACGAATATTAAGGAAAGATTCTGACAAACTTGGCTATCCTTCATCCTTTACCATATATGATACAAGCGATTCAAGAAGCCTGGTAAAAACTATCATTAAGGAAATGGACCTTGATGACAAAATTTACAAACCTTCGGGAGTTGCTGCGAGGATATCGGCTGCAAAAAACAACCTGGTGACGGCTTCAGTTTACAATGCCAATTCAGCCATAACAGAAAAGGATAAAGCCTCAAAAGCACCTCATATTGGCGAAATATACAAACGATATGCAGCTCGTTGCTTCAGGGCCGGGGCAATGGACTTTGACGATCTGCTTTTAAATACGAATATCCTGTTCAGGGATTTCCCGGAGGTTCTGCGTGAATACCGTGAGCGCTTTAATTATCTGCTTGTGGACGAGTACCAGGATACAAATTATTCACAGTACCTGATAGTAAATAAACTGTCTGAAAACCACAGGAACCTCTGTGTTGTGGGTGATGATGCTCAGAGTATATATTCGTTCAGGGGTGCCAGGATAGAGAATATCCTTAATTTCAGGAAAGATTATCCCGACTACAGGCTCTATAAACTTGAACAAAATTACAGGTCGACAAAGGTTATAGTAGGGGCTGCCAATACCGTAATTCATAAAAATAACGGACAGATTAAGAAGACTGTCTTTTCTGAGAAGGAAGAGGGAAAAAAGATTAATGTACTGATGTCTGTAACCGATGCTGAAGAAGGCTTTAAGGTGGCATCAGACATATTTGATAAAAGTCTTGGCCAGCAGTTAAAGTGGGACGACTTTGCCATCCTCTACCGCACAAATGCACAGTCGCGTATCTTTGAGGAAACACTTAGAAAAAGAAATATACCATATAAGATTTACGGGGGCCAGTCATTTTTCGAAAGAAAGGAGATCAAGGATATAATTGCCTATTTCAGGATGGTAACAAACCCCAGGGATGAGGAGGCTTTAAAACGGACAATAAATTACCCGAAGAGGGGTATCGGCAAAACCAGTGTTGACAGGATTTTCGAGGCAGCAAATGCCAACAACCTGCCTGCGTGGTCACTTATTGCCTACCCTGACAAATGGCAGTCACTTTTTACTCCTGCAACCTGGAAAAGGATTTCTGTTTACACCGATACCTTAAACGGTCTTATGTCGCAGGCTGATAAAATGAATGCCTATAACCTGGCACGGAGAATTGCGGATGTATCTGGAATTAACAGGGATCTGCGCGAGGGGCAATCGCCGGAAGAAATAAGCAGGTACGAAAACTACCAGGAGTTATTAAATGCTGTAAAAGAATTTACGGAGGCAGCCGAAACAAATGGTGAACCCTCATCTCTTGCAGCTTACCTCGAAACGGTTGCTCTGTTTACAGACCAGGATAACGAAGGCGAGGAAGACAGGAATCGGGTTACGCTAATGACGGTACATTCGGCAAAGGGACTTGAGTACCCGCATGTTTATATTGTCGGGCTGGAAGAAAACCTTTTCCCCTCGTTAATGTCGCTCGGAACAAACAGGGAAATTGAGGAAGAGAGAAGATTATTTTATGTGGCGCTTACCAGGGCAATGGACAGTGCCACACTGAGCTATGCCCAGAACAGGTATAAATGGGGTAACCTCGAAAGTGCAAAGCCAAGCAGGTTTATTGGTGAAATAGATGAAAAATATCTCAATTACCCTCATACAGGAGCTCAGGCAGCGGGCAGCAAGAGTAAGATTAAAGCGGGCAGCTGGAAAGCCCCTGAAAGACAAAATCTTTACGAGAAAAAGGCTGAGTTCAATCCTTACGGGAAAAAGAAACTTAAGGAAGTAGCACGAAGTTCTACGTCAGATACATCTTTTGATTATTCGGGCGACATGGACAGGATCAGCCAGGGAACAATAGTTTCGCACGAGCGCTTTGGCAGAGGAGAGGTGTTATTAATCGAAGGAGAAGCTCCAAACACAACAGCAAAAGTCCGTTTCGATTCTGTAGGCGAAAAAAAACTACTTCTCAGGTTTGCAAAGCTAAGGATTGAGGAGTAGTCTCCTGTTACCTGGATAAAGAGAAGGATCAGTTCTTCGCATGCGAACAGAATGCCCGGGAAATACCGGAACGATAAGAAGGATTAAGAAAAAGGCGCCTTGATGGAGACGCCTTTTTTGAAAAGTGTAACGGTCAGGTTACAAAAAAACAGGTGCGGTATGTAAATTATTATGTTGCGGGCTCAGGAGCTTCTCCCTTTTCTTCAAGTATATCCTGGTAAAGAACAGAGAAAGCGCTTGTAACCCAAATTATTGCCGGAAATATTCCAATAATCAGAAGTAGTAATCCAAAAAGTATAATGAAAAATGAAACCAGGCCCATCCCGAAGATCGTCCAGCCATAACCCCTGGTCAGTCTCCAGCTCTCTTCAATAGCTGCAATAGGATCGAG
>JAZBNV010000155.1:0-2601 GCA_036350795.1 Marinilabiliaceae bacterium | reverse complement strand
GTTTGAATATTCTGAGAGAAGGTTGTGATTCAATAATCCCTATTGACCTGGTTCTGGAGTATGATAGTAAGCTTTGGGATGGTGAATGCTACTTTACATATATGTTAGATAGTACAAATCTTCTTTCAGTAGATCAAATCTCCTCATATCCGGACCAGTTTAAATTCTACTCTATTATTGATAAAGGAATATTAATAAGCTCAGTTGAGCCTGAGCATATTGCTAATGAACTGGATATCAAGGAAGGTGACGTTTTCTTAAGTTTTAATAGGGGATATGACAGCTGGCTTAAGTTATGGGGGCCTAATTATTCCGATAGAGATACTCTTATAAAAGTATTGCGGGACAGTTTAGAATTTGAAAATCATATTGATCTGCGTGATTATCCGGAATTAAGAATTAAGTCAAAATTTCAGGATGATCTCCAGCAAGGATCTGTCTGGCTAAGAATAATAACAGATAATAGACTTTCCGAAGACAAAACTGTTTTATTCAGGTGCGTAGATACTTATGACAGGATTGTATTTTATAAGAGGTCACCGGATGGAACCTATAGTGAGAATATTACAGGTACTACGATTCCTAATAAGGAAAGGGATTTTCATTTTTATAAAGGGAAACCCATTACTAAGGTTACCCTTAGAGAATCAATAATTGATACTCTCTATATAAAAGTTGAGCAGGAGGGAGGCTTTAATCACCCACCTTTTTTTGATAGCCTGGCATATGACTATGTAGTCTGGTTCGAAAATATTGAGAGGCTGGTATTGGGTGCCCTGTTGGGGATGATGTGCATTGTAGCTATTTATTTTTGCATATTGTTTTTCTTTATGAAGGATAAGAGCTATCTGATCTATTTCCTGTTTATAGTTAGCCTGGTTTTTACACTTTTTGAATTATCGGGTTATGGTGATGATTGGTTATGGCCGGATTCAATATATTTTTTCCAGCGAATTACACATTTATTCACGATTGTTCCGTTTACACTATTTATCCTTTTCGGGTCAAGTTACCTGGGTGTAAGAAAGGGCAACATTAGAGTTTACAGGATTGGTAGACTCTTACTCATAATTGCATGGATCCTGAGCCTTATTGTGCTAACAGATGAGTTTCTCCGATTTGGTGCTTCATCATTTTTCTGGATCTCAGCTAATGTTCTAATGGCCGCATGCCTGTTAGCATTATTGGTATTAACCTTCCTTGTTTCAATCAAAAGAACAAGGCAGAACTATAGACCTGCAAAATTCTTTCTTGCAGGAATGATAGTACTCCTGATATCAGTAGTTTTATTTCTGCTTACCTATGAAATAAGTGGCCTCCTTATCACGCTCTTTAATCTATCCCCGGATATTACAACCATCTTGTTAATGGCCAGTATATATATGGGAGCTATAGTCCAGTTTCTTATCCTGGCCATAGGTCTGAGCGAAAAGATGAGGGATAGTGACAGGGAAATTAGAAAATCCCAGCAGAACCTGATTATTCAGATGAAAGAAAATGAGGCACTAAAGGATAAAGTAAACAGGGAACTTGAGGAGAAAGTACAGGAACGAACAAAAGAGATAACCGATAGTATAAACTATGCAAAAAGGATACAGACTGCGGTTCTTCCTCCGGAGGAAGAGTTGGAAAAAATTCTACCAGAATACTTTGTTTTGTTTAAACCGCGGGATATAGTTAGTGGTGATTTCTATTGGGTTAAGCAGATAAAGAATTTTACCATAGTTGTAGCTGCAGATTGTACCGGGCATGGTGTGCCAGGGGCATTTATGAGTATGCTGGGGATGTCCTTCCTGAATGAGCTGGTAACAAAGAGCCGCTTCGATAGTGCCGGAGAGTTACTGAACAGGCTCAGGAAGAAGGTTAAGGATACCCTTAAGCAGGAAGGTAAGGCTCTTGAGCAAAAGGACGGAATGGACCTTGCCCTTGCAATTATAGATAATGAATCACTGGAGATGCAATACTCGGGGGCTTTCAATCCTGTTTTTATTATCCGGAAAGCGGATAAATCAGACAAAGATCTTGAGGAGGATTACAACCTTATCCAGGCAGGTGCTTACACTCTGATAGAGATTAAGGGAGATAGGCAACCAATTGCTATTCACTATGCAGAAAAGGACTTCAAAACAAAGAATTTCCAGCTTAGGAAGAAGGATAGTATTTACCTGTTTTCGGATGGTTACCCCGACCAGATGGGCGGACCACACGGTAAGAAGTTCATGGCCAGGAAGTTTAAAAAACTAATTCTCGAGATCCAGGAATATAGCATGGCAAAACAGAAAGAGGTACTCGACGAAACTATCGAGAACTGGAGAGGCAGTCACGAACAGATCGATGATATAATCGTATTTGGAATACGCTGGTAGCTGTTCAGAATACCCCAAACCGATTTTAAACAGTGAGACATAGCCGAACGCTCAACTGGACGAAGTCCGCTCAACCCCTGTCCTCCGAAGCCTTGGCAAAGGAGGACTACTCAACCTTTACCTGTTGGGGCCCCATTCAGATAGAATACCATTTCTTAAAAGCAACCATGATTTTCTGTAAGTCCATATTTCAACAGTACCTGAGGTTTTTACTTCGCGCGAAACCCTGAGGGGT
>JAZBNV010000154.1:0-3120 GCA_036350795.1 Marinilabiliaceae bacterium | reverse complement strand
TCGCATCCGGTGAGTAACTCGCTGTTCCAGGTCCGCTTACTGTCCAGGTTCCATTGCCTACACTGGCAGTCGCATTTAATATAAAATTAAGGTCACATTCATCTCCGCCTGTGCCTGCATTAGCTACCGGCTGCTCATAAAAGTTTACTGTTACTGACGCTGCATCTGAACAGCTGCCATTAACTTCTGTCCAGGTAAATTGATAGCTGCCATAAGCACTTACGGTGGCCGTTGCTCCCGGTGTATTCGCATCCGGTGAGTAACTCGCTGTTCCAGGTCCGCTTACTGTCCAGGTTCCATTGCCTACACTTGCAGTCGCATTTAATATAAAATTAAGGTCACATTCATCTCCGCCTGTGCCTGCATTAGCTACCGGTTGCTCATAGAAGTTTATTGTTACATCATCAGATTCTCCTCCTGATAAAGTCCAGCGCAAAGTGTACGCCCCATATGCATTTACGCTTATACCTGTATTATATAAGGTATTATCATCAAAATTAACCGTTCCCGGAGCAGTAACTACTGTCCATGTACCGGTATCGGGTGAAGGATCATCTGCGGCAAGAGTTGTGCTTTGAACATCACATAAATCCTGATCGGTTCCGGCATTTTGCGCAAATCCCCGGGATGAAAAAAGAAGAAGCAGGATAAGTACGGTGACATATCCTGCTAATCTACTTTTTGTTTTATTAATTGATATAGTATTGTACTGAAGTCTCATGGGTAAACTTAGCGGTTGGTTATAGAATCCCGGCAAAAATTATTGAACAAGAATTTCTGATGATTACCTTAAACTGACAATGATTTTTTTGCTTTGGGCATGCGATCGCTCCGTCAGTCCCACATTAAATGTGTCTGACGAAGCTTACCATCTCGGTCATTATTAGCGGAGACGGGTACTCTTTCGAGAATCTAACTGAATAAAAAGGGATTGATTCAGGTTGAAACTTAAAGGTCAGGCTCAGCTAAAATATACTTAGATCAATATCAAATATAAGAATTAAAAATGTAGCTAAATTTTTAATTTGATAAATGATGGAATATCTTACACAAACAATCACCTTTCGATATGTAAATGGTAATATGGTATGTTTCCAGGCAGGGACAGAAGGCAGACATGTACCCAAACAAAAGACCTAACATGTTATATTACAACATATTAGGCCTTAATGATATTTAATTCTTACTCTAATACCAGCCAGGCATTATTCTCCTGCAAGGTATTCAATAGCAGCGTTTTCGCTGAGAGCTATCCCGAGTGCCACATCGGTATGTTTATAGTAAATCTTAATTACGGGGTCGTAGAGGACTTCTTTCGGACCCCATTCATTAAACCAGGTTCTGGAAATATACTCAAGGTGATCGGCGATCCGGGCACGTGTTACAGGATCTTCGACAATTTCTGCCAGGAAATCCCGGTATTCGGCAGATTTATTCATAAAGCGCCTTGCCCAGCCATTGTCGACAATAACATCCCTGCCAACCCCGGTCTTATCAGCCTTCTGCAGGTCGGCAAGGGAGATTCCGGGTTCTTTGATTGAAACGAGCATTTCCTCAAGCATTTCATCTATCATAGCCTGCAATTCCTCAGCCTTCTGGTTTATCTCCTCAATCTTCTCCATGTTTGAATTGGATTCTTCCCTGGCCAAAACAATAAGCGCACGATTACCGGCTTCAACATCCTTAATCCGCTGTTCATTAAGTATTGCCTCTTCCCTGTAATCATCGATTACTACTTTAGCCATCCTCACATTTAAGGTGAGAGAAACAATACCGATTCCTACCAGGAGCATAATAATATATGGAAGTCCGACTTTCTCACCTTCTGCTTTTTTAAAGGCGTTAACTATATACAATGGAACAAAGCCAATAACAAGTACTGCCAATCCAATAGTGAGCACTTCATTTGCTCCGGGCCAGTGCTGGATTCTGAATATCGCACCTGCGAGTAATAGTGCTATCGTCAGATATCCTACAATCGGGTATACAGGATTTTTTTTCTCTGCACGCTCCCTGTAGGTAGTAATAAAGTACAATGGCAGAAAAACAAATATTATTGCCAGAAGACCAAGAGTGAGTTCTATACCTGCTCCGGGCCAGTGCATTCGCTTGGACAGTGAACCAAAAAGTAAAATAATAGCAGACACAAGTCCGATTACATAGGTTGTTTTTTTCATTTTTTGAAATTTTTTGTCAAGTAATAATAAGGTCTCATGTTCGATCCCCTTTAGCCTGTCATTACCAATATTCCCGATAATCTCTGAATAGGAGGACTCAAAGTCCTTCCCATTCATCATGGATTCCTCCACAAGGCAGCAGATATGATCAAGCAAATCATCACGAAGACTTTCATATGTTAGTCCCCGCGAAATCAGGTCCGATTCAATCCACTCTACCTTATTATCGATAATAACATCGATCATATCAGGCGGGTGTTGGTTTCAGGACGTAGGTCAGTGTATTTACGAAGTCGAAAAACTCATCGACTTTCTTTTCTGTCCACGACCTGCCGACCTCTGTTAAGGAGTAATACTTCCGGACACGTTTGCCAACATATTCAATATCAATTTTTATGTGCCCGTCAGCTTCCAGTTTATGCAAAACCGGGTAGAGCGCACCGAATGTCAGTTTTATCTTACCGGCGGAGAGCTCTTCCACCTTCTTGGTAATCTCGTAACCGTACATCCGGCCATTATCAGCCAGTAGTTTCAGAACTATTGTTCTGAGGGTTCCTTTTAACAAATCATTTGCTATCATAATACAAATATACAAGTTTCTTATATATAAACAAATTATATATTAAAATTAAAGTATTGATTCTTGTGAAGGTTTTTTGTGAATGGTCAGGGGGCACAGGGCTCAGGGTATGGAGCATGGGGCATGGGGTGCGGAGGCGTAGAGAGTGGATGGGTGGATGGGTGAGGTGTAAAATGATATCGGGGAGGAAAACAAACGACCCCGGTAGGGGTCGCACATAGTAGTTTAGAGGATTCCCCCACTAAGTTACCGCGGCAAGATGACCTGGTTGATTTACAAGGACTAAGAGCCGCGGAAATTGATGGATGGCATATTATTTATACCCGGGTGCGACTCCCAGGGGAGTCGGAATTCCAGGGAGTG
>JAZBNV010000153.1:0-3965 GCA_036350795.1 Marinilabiliaceae bacterium | reverse complement strand
ATGCCCACTATGTTACCTCCAAAAGGCGCATGAGAGGTATACATCAGCAGTATTTCTTTTTTAGAATAGAGAATATCGAGCTTTAAAGCCAGGTGCATCTCGTAGAGCTTCTGAAGCACAGTTCTTTCCGGCTTACTCAGTGCCAGCCTTATGGTTTGCATTGTTATTGTGCTCCCTCCTGATACTATCTCACCTGCTTCTATGTTTTGCTTTGCTGCCCTGATTACTGAGACCGGGTTTATACCCGGGTGCAAATAGAAATACTCATCTTCGAAAAGTCTGATTGCAGTCCTGAATTTATAAGGTACAGAGTCTGCCGGCGGGAACCTCCACTGCTGATCTTTTGAAAGAGTGGCACTCAGAAGCTGTCCGTCCCTGTCTTCCAGTACTGTTGCATAATCGCTGCTGAACAGGGGATGCGGGAGGGGAACTATCATAAGCAGCAAAATGTAAATCCCCAGGATAATAATGGGGATCTTCAACCAGTTTCTCTGCCTGATGTAATTCCAGGGCTTCCTGAGCACTTTCATCTTTCCTCTGTCACTTCTATCCACTGGCCTGCTATCCTGGAGTAGCGTGAATTATCATACATTGCCTCAACCGAAAGGGCAGGCATAAAGTAGCGGCCCCTGTAGGATGCATTTAAAAGAACAGTAAAGGTTTTTTTCTCTCCTGCTTTCAGATCGAAGTATTTTAAAACCCTGTCATCGCGTATATCTGTATATTCCTGCCCTGGGTCAGAGCCCGGGGTTATACCCTCTTCCTCAAGGCGTGTATTTACTATTTCCCAGCCCGAAGGAAAGATCTGTGTCAGGGCCAGTTCGTGGTAATCACCTGCCAGTCCGGGATTCGAAACAGTTACTTCGAGTTTAAAGTTGGTTCCCTGGGACAGGGCTGATTTATTAATAGGCTCATTATCAAGCGATAAATAGCGTACCGACATATCCAGGTTTTTATTTTCAGTAATCTCTGTGCCCTCAATTGGTACTCCCGTGCGGATAATCCTTGCAAATACCGGGGCATCACCTGTATTGGAAACACTTACTGTTCTGTTTTTATCGGCTTCGCCGAGGGAATACCGGAGAACATACTGATCGCCTGTGACCTTTGATATATCGCCTCCATCATTAATGGAAACACTTATTGAGTTCGAAAGAGGGAAAGACTTAACATATTCGGCAATACCTATAAAACTATAGGCTGTTGTCTGGGTACTCATCCATTTGTTCCTGTTTCCCATCTCTTCAGCGATCTCGCGAACAAGGGCAAAGGCATCTTCCTTCTTGCCCAGATAGGTTAGTGTTTCAAGTATCATTGCCTTATCCCGTTCAGGAGAACCGTAGGTATAAACATAGTTGTTTCTCTCCGACCCGGTTTCGGTTAGCTCATTAAGTATAAGATTCATAGCTTCGTCGCGGTAGCCTGCCACTGCGTATGTCAGTGCCAGACGGTAGCGCGACTGACCGCTTAGCTCTGCCAGCTCTTTCATCCTGTTCATGGCTCCCAGGGCGGGATTGCCTGCCAGGGCAAGGGTGTAAAGCCTGTAGGCCTGGATCAGCATATTGGAATACCTGCCCGATGTTGGGGTCCATCTTTCTGCTTCTTCGGTCTGGTAGCCAATCCATTTTGAGATCATACTCTCTGGTATGGCATAGCCTCTCTCTTTGGCCTCCAGCAGGAAATGCCCGGCATAATTTGTTCCCCAGGGATCAGGTGAACTATTACCTGGCCAGTAGGAGTAAGCCACTGAGCTAAGCTGGAAAGATTTAAGCCTGCTGATACCGGCTTCGATATTTGATTGAATCTTATTCTCCATTTCCCTGTCGATGGATGTGAGCTCCCCGATATATAGTTGTGCGAATACGGCGGATGTGGTTTGTTCAACACAACCATGCGGGTAACTGACAAGGTACTTTAGTCTCTGGTCGAGGTTCAGGGGAGGGAGAATACTAATCTCTACTGTCCCTGTATTACGTCCCTCGACTCCTATTGCCTCGTAGTTGAAGTCCCATGCCTCACCCTGGTTTATTATTTTATCTTCAACAACAAAAATATCAGGGTTGCGGGGGATTACATTCATATCTACATCGTATGTTGCAGACATATCCCCTGACCTGGCTATGACCTCAACCTTTGCGGGACCTGTTTTCTTTGAGGCCAGCAGGTCAAAATATATTACCTTGTCACCCTGACCTGTAAATGTAACTTCACGGGTTGCCGAACCTTCTGTTTTAAGAGTACCGGTAGTTTTTACCGTCAGGGTAACATTTTTAATATTGTCGTTCAGTGCAAATACATTTACGGGCAGCTTAATCGATTCTCCCGGTCCGGCTACCCTTGGCAGTGTTGCCAGGATCATTACCGGTTGTTTTACCGGTACCACCTTATCGGCCCTGCCATAAGATCCTTCCGCAGCAGCAATTACCATGGCTTTAACACTACCGATATACTGTGGCATTATAAGGTTATGTTCTTTCTTCTTGCCTGCCTCGAGGTAAAAAGGACCAATGAACTGTACCACTGGTTTAAACCTGTTTGTCTCCTTCTCATCCTTTGCCTTAAGCTCATCATCTCCCCCGATAGAGAGTAGCCTTTCAATCTGGCCGCCATAGGCTCCAATTACATCATCGTATACATCCCATGTTTTGATTCCGAGAGCTTCTTTTGTATAAAATCCCGACCATGGATCGGGGGTAACAAAGTTGGTGAGATCAAGCAGGCCTTCATCAACCACGGCAATAGTATAAGCCATTGCCTTCCTGTTTGTTTCGCTTATAGTGATTTTATATTTTTCTTCAGGCCGCAGTTCATCAGGCATGCTGATAACAGGGCTGAGCACGGTTTGCGGATCCAGAATTTTAACCGGGTTGATACCATAAAGTCTCATTGGCAGGTCGTTCCCGGTTTGGGCGTGAGGCTGTATCATCGTAAGATGGATATAAATATTTGGAGCCATCTCAGCTGTTGCCTCGAATTCAATATTTGTCATATCTGCCTTTGTCTCAGCCCAGAAGGTCTGGATTATCCTGCTGCCGTTTTCAAGACTTACGAGTATCCTGTTGCCTTCGGTTGATGGTATGGAGAGATTAATCTTTTCTCCAACCTTGTACTCTTCCTTCTCTATTCCAAAATCGAGCATTGAAGCACCATCCAGGTCTCCTCTCTTTCCTTTACCGGCCCATCCCGGCCAGTCAAGGTATACGACATGACCTGCTGAATGCCCGGAGGATGGATCTGATACCTTAACATAGTATCTCCCCCAGTCAGGATAGTTGATCCTGAGATTAATGATACATTCACCATTTTTGGTATTTACGAAGTCCTCTTTAAGTGGTTTACGGTACGAGCTGCCAACGTAAGAGCTGATATTATCATACGAATTGTCCCACCACCACTTCCAGTCCAACTTATATATCTGAACCTTCAGCCTGTTCCTGTCGACCGGTTTTCCTTCAGAGTCGACTGTTACGATCCTGACTTTATGATCCTCGTCTGTGAGCAGCATACCCCTTTTATCTCCCTCGGGAATTTTTAAACCAACAAATACTTCATAGGGGTAAAATGGCAGGGATATATTCTTTATGCTGAAGTCACCACCCTCTTCAAATACTTTACCAAAGAAGCTGGCTTTCAGTGCTCCGGGGGCCCTTGTCTGTTTGCCAAGGTCAATTCGCAGTTTAGTATAGCCCTCCGGGTTAAGCCTGCCCTGGAAGGCCATTTGCCTTTCACCATAAAATTCTTTCGACTCATCATCAAAAGTGAAACCCGGATAAGCATCGAACTGAGTTTTTATTGGGGATAGCTGGTACTCAAATTCGGCTCTCAGGCCATTTGCCTTTGCCCCGGTAAGCCACCTTACATTAAGATCACCCGAAAGATTCTGGTCGCTGTAATTAAGTTTATCCTTGCCAAAATCAAGTTCTATTCTCAACCTGTTGGGTTTAACAGTCTCAATCCTAATTGTT
>JAZBNV010000152.1:0-4047 GCA_036350795.1 Marinilabiliaceae bacterium | reverse complement strand
ACCGGTATTGATTATCATTTCCTCCTCGGGCAAAATAAATTTATGATTGGCCACGGTAATGTTAAATGTTTTGTCGGCAGTTATTTCGTGCCGGTTCAGATCCATTTCAGACCAGGGTATTGTGTTATAGGTGATGATATGCAACGACACACCCAAAACAGCCAGAAAAGTGACGAAAGTATAGAAGAGAGCAGGTTTTACCTTGCTTTCGCCTTTACCTTTTTTTGTTAACCTTGTAGCAACCCAGAGCATCACAAGTATGATGACTGCACAATACAGTGTGTATGCAATGGTCTGACCTTTTATTACAAGTTCCGTATCAACCATAATTACCTCCTTTTTAGCTTATTATTGAAATTAGACTTAACTGCGATACAAATGTAGCATATAATTTATTATTATGCGATGTCAGTGTCGCATATTTTCCCAAAAAAAATTCTCCTAACCCAGATCCCTGAATTTGTCCAGCGTGGTGGTTTTCAGTACTCTAATTATGTTTGCCCTGGTTTCTTCCCATGTTTCATGCATGGCACATTTCACGTCAAAGGGGCATTCCCTGAATCCCATTATGCAGGTATTAAAAACACTCATCCCCTCTGTGGCTTCGACGATGCTTGCTATTGATATTTCAGACGGGGCCCGGGCTATTGAAAAACCGCCATTGCGTCCCTGCACGCTGTCAATAAAGCCTTCTTTTGAAAGTGTTGTAAGCAACTGGCGCAGGTATTGCCATGGTATATCCAGGAGCTCGTTCAGAGCCCTGGCAGAATAACGTTCGCCGGGATGCTTCCCAAGAAAATTCAGGACAGTAATTGCATATGATGTTGTTTTGCTGAAATTCATTACCTTTCTGTATTAAAGCTTTGCAAAGGTAGTGAAATGCTCCAGTTTTAATTCTGTTACCAGTCAAGCAATCTTTTTTCGCCCTCAATCATTTTTATTTGAGAAATCTCCTGGCTTACTTCAAGTACTCCCTTATACTCATTGCTTTCATTTCTGAAGTGCCTGGAGACTATTTCCTGAAATAAACAATGAATTCATCTTCAGCCACCTCGCTGATCCAGTATGAATAGCCCAGGCCGATGGCCTTATCTATAAGAGGTGCAGGGATAAAAGGTGAATTTATTTCCAGGATCTGTCCCTCATTCAGTTTCTTTATGGCAGATAATACTTCGTGGACAGGTTGTTCCCCTGCATTTAGCATATCACTTATATCCATCTCTTCCCGAACAGCATCAGGAGAAAACCAATCCGGAACTTCAAAATTATATGATCTTTCTTCTTCGGCATAGCTATCCTGCAGTTGATGCCCGGCAGCCTCACGGAGTGCATTGATTAAGTCTTCTACTTTAACTCCTCCTATAATGGCTGCCTGGCTGAGAGAGGTTACCCGTGCAATGGTCTTGCGCAGCAGGGGATTCTTCAGCTTTCTAAACTGGGGTGCTGCCTTTATCAGTGTCTCCTCAAGTTCAGGATAGGCCTCCAGCAGATCATGTATCTTTGTTCTGGGTGTAATAACTATAGGTTCCATATTAATCCTCCTTCTTTTTCCCGTATGATAGTATGCGCTGCTCTCCCTCAAGAGACCTTGCTTCTGTCAGATCCTGCAATACTTCGAGCGTTCCCAGGTATTCCCCGTTTTCATCCCTCAAAGCATAATACTCGATCAGGATAAACCTGCCTTTCATCTGTATCCAGAAAGGTGCATGTGAAGATTTCCCTGATTTAAAATCTTCAAGTATTTTCTCCACTATATCAACACTTCCGGGAGGATGGCATAACCTCACATCCCTGTTGATAATAGACCGGCTCCGTGCAAATATTCTGTGTGATCCCTGGCTGAAATATTTAACCTTATCATCCTTATCAACAAAGGTCATATCAACAGGCAGGGTATTCAGAATGGCCATAATCTCCTTCGAAGTAAAACTGCCTGATGGCAACTGAATACTTCCGTCTCCGCCTTTAGATGTTGCTGTTTCAGATGCCTTCTCAAATCCTTCAGGCTTCCATTCCACAAGGGGATCATAGAGAGTAAATCCAAACTCAAGTGTTTGCTGGTGAATATTCCACCAATCTTCCTCTGTAATTACATCCATTGCCATCGGGAACAGGATTTCCTCTTCTTTTTGCACCATGTCATCCAGGGCCTTGATTGCGGGGTAAAAAAGCAGATCCAATGATTCCAAAAGGTCATCCTTGCTTAATCCAGGCTCTTTCAGAAGAGCAATGCAGCCTTTTAGCTGGTCCCTGATCTCGTCATGTTTTCCCCACATCACTTTCGGTGGTCCGGTAATCTCTTTCTTCTCAAGGTAGGGGAACATCAGATACTCCTTACGCTGGTAATGCTTATCAACATCCATAAGGTCGTTGAAACAGGACAGTAGAACATTTCTGATCTTATCGAATGTCTCTTCAGGAACCTTCAGAACCGAATCCAGAAGATCCCTGGTTTTCGCGGTAACCTTTTTCAGCTCCAGGTTTTCTTTCTTAAACACGTCCATCGGGTGACCCGCCGGCACTTCCTTCGACCCGGACTGATCAACATGTCCCCCGAGAACTTCTCCATGAATATCACATAATCTCAGAACCTCTGATTCTGGCAGGCCTTCGCTTATCAATTCCTGCTCTACTTCTACTACCTCAGAGTAAGGTACCTTCTTCAATGTGTCGATCAATTCCTTTCTGACCAGATCGGGAGATTCACCATCATGAAGCTTCAGAATCAGTTCCTTCAGCCTGTCTTTCCTGTATCTTGAATTATTAATCAGCACACTCATAATTCTGCTGTTTTACAATATCCTTGTTTTATTTTCAGGCCTGGGAGCCTTAATAACCAATATCCTGGCTATTTTCTCACTTTCGTTACTTATATAATGCGGGATATTGGCCGGACTTTCAATAAGAGTATCCGCAGACTGGGCGATACTATCATTTTCAATATGAATCGTAGGCTCACCTTCCAGCACATAGAAAACAGCATCCACTGGCGTTTTGTGTGGTTTCAGGCTTTCGCCGGGTTTCAAGGTTATATGCATTATCTGTGCTGCAGGGTTATCGTAGAGTTTTCTTACATCAACTCCATGTGGATTATCTTTTACCGGCTCGTTTCTGTAAATCTTTGTTATCATTTTACCTGTTGTTTTAAGGTTATACTTTTGTAAGATTGTTTTGTGTAATTCTGTTAAGCACTGCCTGCCCGGTTTTTATTTTCTCTGCCATTGAATTAATGGTTTCAAGCTTTGCCAGAGCGAGTAACTGATCCCGGATTTTCCCATATTGATCGTGCAGGGGGCAGGGATTATCGTCTGAGCACCTGCTCAGCCCAATTCCGCATTCAGTAAACAAAGCATCTCCTTCCATTATAAAAATTATCTCGTGTACTGTTAGATCAGCCCTTTCTTCTGAAAAGAAAAAGCCACCACCCCTGCCCTTCATTGAATTAAGTACTTTCCTGGAAGTAAGAGTATGTAGGATTTTTGCTGTAAAGGCTACAGGAGCCTCTATTTCCCTGGCAATTTCAGCAACGCCTGGTCGTTCCCCGCTTAAGTTCTGCAATTGCACGAAAATAAGTGCCCTTATGGCATATTCAGTACTTTTTGATAGCATAATAATTTGAATTATTTACTGGTACAAATATAGAAATAATTTATATAATGACAAAATGGTCATTTTATAATTATATGTAAAAGGAGGCTGTCTCAAAAGGGCGCAATCTTTGTCATTTCGAGCTAATGCGAGAAATCAGGATTCTGATTATCAGATGATTAGATCCCTCGATTAACTACTAATGACAACTATAATTGTCATCTTTGTTTGTGATCCTGATATTCAGGTGTTAGGACTCGGGATGACAAGAATATTATACTTTTGAGACGGCCTCTGTTATATCCCTTTTTCTTCGTTGGGTTATCCTTTATCTATTTTACGATCCTTTCATAATCCTTTTTATTGCGAATAATATGATCGTAATACCCTGCCTGCCACGCAAATTTCCTTAAACCCTGCAGGAGAAAAATATCTCAAATCAGGATCGGGGAAAGCATT
>JAZBNV010000151.1:0-19165 GCA_036350795.1 Marinilabiliaceae bacterium | reverse complement strand
TAAACTCGGTCAGGGTACTCCTCCTTTTCTAAAAGGAGGAGAATTTTTATTGCCTGCAATACTTCATAAACTTTTTATACTTTATCAACCTTATCAACCTTAACCCCCTAACCCCTTAAAAGCTTTTCCCGCTTAGATAAACTTCTCCCTTTTCTGCAGCCTGAACAGACCGGCCAGCAGGAAGAGTATAATTCCAACCATAAGGATAATGCGGTTTTCAATTACTATCCTTGACCAGCTTGTTTCTGATACGTTATTAGGAATATTAAAGGGATTCAGGAATACATTCCACTTGCTCTCATCAAGTTCGTCGGCCAGGATCAGGAAGAAAAGGCTGAAAATAATCATTATTACAGCTGCCCCATTCCCGTTCCTCACCAGGGTCGACATCATAAACGACATAACCCCAAGGAAGAAAACCGGGTAAAGCACCTGGTAGGTGACAGAAATAACCGGCATGCGGATAACCAGGTAGGATGTAAGGCTCACGAAACCCATAAGTATTACAAAGGTAATAAGGTAGATAAGTACAATTCTTACCAGCCATACCTTGTACCTGTAATTAGGTATGCCAAAAAGTATTTCAATTGTTCTGGCATCCTGGTCGTTCTGTATGCCAAAAACAGTGGGGTAAAACACAAGTAAGATGCCACAGAAAATAAATATACCGTAGAGATCTTCCATTCTTGAGATATCTTCGGAAAATACGTATATCAGGATTAGCCCGATATAAAACCCGAATGCCCCGAGAAGAAACCAGATAAACTTATTGGCAAAGATTATCTTCAGGTTGTATCTTACCATTGAGAGTAAGATCTTTAATGAAGCGTATAAACTATTAATTCTACTCATCGGCCAGTTGTTTGCTTTTTCTTAATAGCCACAGGTAAGCATCTTCGAGGTTTGGAGATACTTCCAGGGCATCTTCGTGTGGTTTGTTTTTCGAAATACACCTTACCCTTACTGTTCCCTTCTCGCTCATATGATGAACAACAAAATATTTCTGGGATATTTCCTTGAATTTATCGTTTGATATATTGAACTGCCATACCTTGCCCTTTGCAGATTCTGTCATATCGGATGGGTGACCGAGGTATTTTAAATATCCCTTATCGAGCACTGCCACCTGGTTACATGAGCTGGAGATATCCTCGATAATATGTGTTGAGAAAATCACAACTCTCTCGCGGCTCAGCTCAACCAGCAGGTTACGGAACCTGATCCTTTCTCTCGGATCAAGCCCTGCAGTGGGCTCATCAACAACAAGTATACGGGGCAGGTGAAGTAAGATCTGGGCAATCCCGATTCTCTGTTTCATTCCGCCCGAATATGAACCTATTTTTTCGTTCCGGCGGTCAAACATATGCACAGAATTAAGCACATATTCAATTCTTTCCTTCCTGACAATAGGATTACTTATATTCTTAAGTATGGCCTGGTAATCCAGGAATTCCCATGCGGTCATATTTTCATATGTGCCAAACTCCTGGGGCAGGTAGCCTATAAGTCCCTGCAGTTCCTCCCGCTTCTCCTGCACATCGAGCCCGTTTATCCATATTTTGCCATAACTTTGCTCGAGTATTCCGCAAATTATTCTCATCAGGGTTGTTTTACCGGCTCCGTTAGGTCCGAGCAGGCCAAACATTCCTTCACCTATCTCAAGCGATACGCTGTTAAGGGCCTTGAATGGTTTCCGTGTTTTACCTATCACTGGTATCGAAAGTACCAGCTTAAAGAATGCTTTACGCAGGTTCCTGAACCTGCCTTTCAGCCTGTAAATATCAACATTTTTACTGTAGAGGTATTTCCCCGTGGTATATATTGTGATACCTGCATACCATAAGAATCCCATAACTATTACAGCTGCAATGCTATCCCATTTTAGCTGGAAAAGAACGAGGTTTGCAAGTGGCAGTATCCAGAAAATTATTCTTCTTGTTGATCTGTGCAGGAAGCTACTCAGTCTGCCGGTATTTTTATTTGCAAACAGCTTCTCCATGGGGGTCCATAACAGCAGAACAAAGGCCCATGTGAGTACACTGAAGATGAATATCCAGAAATTATTCTGAAGGTAGAAGTATGAAAAATATACCAGGAAGCCAAAAACCGGGAGCTGCCATACATACTGGTCGATATCCCATAGTGATTCAGGGTCTTTTTCAATACCGAGACGCTGCCTGATCTTTTTGCCGGCCTGCATTTCCCTGCTGAAACGGCCGTGCCTGTCGTATATTTTTACGAGGCTCTGGATTACGATATTTATTTTCTCCTCAGCCGGTATAACAGTGTCCCTGGCCTTTTTAAGGCTGGTGAGGATAAACCAGGTGGATGCCGGCACAAGTATTATTGTAAGTATTACAGTAATAAGCTGCCACAGGAACTTATGTATAAAGAAGTAAATAAGAGCAACAAGAGTGGCTGCAACAATAAACATAAAGAGTTTTGTGATTATTTTCTGCGACCTGATCCAGGCAAGCGAAGTGTCAAGACCTGTATAGAAGGTTGGGATAAATACCAGGGTAAGCAGGGTGCTGAGCGCAAGACCCCCGATTACTGTTATTGCAAATGAAGCACCTATTGTTGACACGTATTCTGCCTTGCCCATTGCCAGGGGTAACATGGCAACCATGGTTGTAATTGCAGTAATCATTATTGGTCTTATACGCGCCAGCCCGGCCATCATAAGTGCCCTGGACGGACGGTATTTCCTCTTTTTAAGTATATTGGTATAGTCGATCAGGATAATACCATTATTGACCACCACCCCCAGCAGGATAAGAAAACCAATAAGTGTATTTGCGTTAAGAATAGAATTACCTGTAAGGATAAGTGATATAAGAGATCCCAGTCCTGCAAGAGGTATTGAAAAAAGAAGAACAACAGGCAGCGTCAGCGATTCAAATACTGCTGCCAGTATCATAAATATCAGGAATATTGCAATACCGATTAATACATAGAGGTCTTTAAGTTCGTTTTCTTCATGAATTACCTCAATTGCAACTCCGGCCGGGATACTGAGGCTTGATACAAGCAGGTCTATATCTTCTCTTGCTGTTTCAAGTTCTGGTTTTGAATCCTGGACTTCGTCGGTAAACCTGTAGGTAACAGTAATGCTTTTTTCCTGGTTTTTACGGTGTATGCTACCCATTCCGGATGAAAAAACAATACTGGCTATCTCATCCATTTCCATTATATTACCTGTCATGCCGGTTACCTGGAGTTCCTTGAGATCATCAATGGTTTTGGGTACATCCTCTTCTTCTTCCGGGAGATCGTATTTTATAATAATATCATATTCCTCAGCTCCCTGTCTGAATTTAACACCTGATGAATACTCAGACCTGAATGTTCCAAGTTCGCTTGCCACATTAGTGAGGCTGATACTGTTCCGGCTCATCAGTTCGGTATCAAAGTGAAGCTGCACCTCGGGCTGATTGTCCTGAAGGTTAATGTTTACCGATTGTATATAATCGAGCTCTTCAAGAAATGTTTCGAGATCGTCGGCAACCTTTCTCATTTCCCCGAAGTCCTGTCCTTTTATCAGTATTGACTCTGACTCTGTTCCAATACCGAGCATACGCGAAAAATCGTCCCCGGGATTAGCGGCCGACATACTCCCTCCGCCACCTGAACCCATTCCTCCCACCGAGGACACATCATCCATTTCAATCTCGGCCTGCCTGATATTTTCTATTCGTTCATTAAGGTCATTCTTTATCTCGGGCAAATCGCGGTCGCTTTCCCTGTCCCAGTCTTTCTTAAGATTTACGGTAACAGTTGCCTGTGCTTCTTCAATCCTGCTGATAACATCTTCTTTTTCCGGGAGGCTTTCAAATCGTGCCTCAATATCCTTTACCAGGGCATCGGTATTGTCGAGGGTTGATCCTCCGGGCATTGTAATATTGAACCTGAACGAAGGAGTTTCAATTTCGCTGAGAGAGTTGATACTTAAGCCGAGGCTTACAAGCAGAACAATAAAAAACAGAGCCAGGGACCCTACTATTATTGATGCAGGTTTGCGCATGCTTGCCTTAAGTATTAAGAGGTAGGTCTGGATCATCCTGTTATGCAGCGAAAGCTTCTTAAATACCTCTGAGTCATTCTTCCTGGTTCTTGAGAGCAGGAAATGAGTTGCCATTGGTATAAGCAGAAGGGCAACCACGAGCGATACCAGGAGTGTGGATACAATTGATACTCCGATATTCTTGCCAATCAGTTTTACAAGGAAATTATCTGAGAATATAAAGGGCAGGAATACAGTTACTGTTGTTAAGGTAGCCGCAATTACCGAGCGGTATACCTCCCTTGTTCCCTGTTTAACTGCTTCGTCGGGATTTTTCCCCGCACCTGCCAGCCTGTATATATTCTCAAGCACCACGATGGAGTTGTCGATAAGCATACCTATTGCCAGCGCCATTCCCACAAGTGTGAGGCTGTTAAGGGTAACACCGGCAGCGTAGAAAAAATTAAACGCGGTAAATACCGATACCGGTATTGAAAAAGCGATAATAGAAACGAGCCTGATGTTCCTGAGAAAGAACCACAGGATAATAACTGCAAGAAGACCTCCGACCAGTGCCAGGTTAATTATCTGGTCGATATTGGTTTCCATTATTTCTGCGTTATTATTCTGAACAACAATCTCAACATTCTGTTTTGCCAGTTCAGCGTTTAGCCTGTCAATTACTTCAAGTGTATTATGCGACAGGTCGATGATATTCATCTGGTTATCATAAACCAGGCTTATTGTTACCGCCTCCAGTCCGTTAACCCTTGAGAATGAATCTTCTTCCTTTATCCCGAAAAAGATATCGGCAATATCCTTAAGCAGCACCGGACCTTCCTGTTTTATTACAATGTTACCGATTTCAGTTACGTCGCTGTACTCGGCTGATACATTTACAAAGAGTCTTTTGTCGCCATGTATAACTCTCCCGGCAAAGGTTTTATCCATATTATTCCCGGATATGGCAGATGTAACACGGTTAAGTGTAATGCCATAGGCCTTGCATGCTTCCTGGTCAAGCCTTACTTCGATAGATTTTTCGCGGCCGCCATAGATTTCCACGCCTGCTATCCCATCAATATTTTCCAGCTCAGGTTTAATATCCTTATCGGCTACGTTCCTTACCCTGTCGGCACCACCTTCTCCACGTACCTGGAGATCCATAAACATGGTATTCATCTGCTCGAGGTCGATCCTGATAATATTTACCATAAACTCATCAGGGATTGTGCCGGAGATCATATTAACCTTTTCCTGAAGTTTCAGGTAGGAATACTTGAGGTCTGCTTTCTGGTTATAGAAGATGGTTATTGTGCCTGAGCGACTGGTAATATTTGACTCGATCTCCTCAATATCCTCAAGAGTTCCAATAGCTCCCTCAATTGGGATAATCGCTTTGTTTTCAATGTATGACGGATCCAGCTCAAGCATGGAGCTTACCTGTACTATCAGCGTTGGAAGCTGTGAGTTTGGATAGAGTTCAACCTTAAGTTGCTGGTATGAGAAATATCCAAGTAAGGTAAGCCCTATAAAGAGCATACTGATAAGAGTCTTCCTTTTTATTATAAAATCCATCTGCTTCTATTCAGTTATTGTTTCTAAAGCAGCTTCCTTCTGTTTTCCGAAGAGGTCTTTGAAGGAATCGAGCGCCCAGTATACACAGGGAATTACCACCAGTGTAAGAATAGTTGAAGTTACTAGTCCACCGATAACTGCAAGTGCCATTGGTGAGCGCAGTGATGCACTCTCCCCGAAACCAAAGGTAAGAGGCAGGAGGGCCAGGATGGTTGTAATACTTGTCATAAGAATCGGGCGTATTCTCTGTGCACCTGCTTTAACAATGGCATCTTTGCGCGCTAATCCTTCTGCCTTGAGCTGGTTAATCCTGTCGATGAGGATTATTGAGTCGTTAACAGCAATCCCAACCAGCATTATAATGCCAATATAAGCCATCATATTGAGAGGCAGGCCAAGAATAAAAAATGTCCAGATTGATCCTACCACGGCAAGGGGAATAGTAAGTATAATTACAAAGGGATGTATAAGTGATTCGAACTGCGAAGCAAGAACCATATATACCAGGACTATCGATAATATCAGGGCAAAGGTGAGATTCGACATGGATTCTTTCCTTTTAAGCTCATCGCCTGTAATAAGAGTACGATAGTCGGCCGGCAGGACTATTTCATTAAGTGCCTGCCCCGCTTCTTCGGCTACCAGGTCGAAGGGAACTTTTTCCTTAACCATGGCATATACGTATCCTGTTCGTACCTGGTTATTCCTGGTAATTTCCCTGGGGCTGTTAATAATATTGATTGAAGCAATTTCACTAAGGGGAACCTGCAGGCTGCCGGTACTTATTACCAGGTTATGAAGATCGGAAAGCGGTACCTCTTCGAGCTTAACGGTAATATCCTTTATTTCACCTTCTTCCTCAAATTCACCCGCTTCAGATCCCTCGAGGAAGGATTTTATCTGTGATATTACATTATCAACTGTAACACTGTAGTAACTTGCCCTGAACCTGTCTATTACTATATCTACTTCAGGGTTACCCTCATCATGAGAAGTTGTTATATTAAACAGGTTTTTATTCTGTTCCATTCTTGATCTAACTTCCAAAGTCAGGTCTTCAATTATATCCAGTTCTTCACCTCTTATTTCAACAATAAAAGGAGCCTCGCCAGATCCGAGGGTTGAACTCAGGGCGCTTTCTTCGCGCGAGAATGATACTTCTATTTCGGGGATTGAGGCAATATTCTCTTCGATTAAATTAATTGCTGATCCGGAAAGATGAAGGTATTCATCCTTCAGAAAAACCTTTATTATGGAGGTGTTTTCATCCCTGAAGAGATCGGAGTTATCACCGCCTGTGGTTGTTGTTATTCCTGAATGGGCATATATCAGCCTGATCTTATCGCCCAGTAATTCATTAATAACAGATTCAATTTTTGCGGTTGTCGATGCTGTCCTTTCGAGTCTTGTTCCCTGCGGCATTTTAAGCTCGATATTGAACCCGGATGACTCTGTTGTTGGCATAAACTCGCTGCCTACCCGTGGAAGCACCAATGCAGTGCCTGCCAATAATACAAGAGCAAGCAGGATTACTGTTCCTTTTCTCTTTAATATTTTATCAAGCAGTGAAGCATAACCACTCATTTTTATGGATGACGCTTCTTCCTTTATTACAACACCTTTTTTATCCTTAAAGAACCTGCTTACCAGAAGAGGTATAACCAGGATTGCAACGAATAATGATGAAAGAAGTGAAAAGGCAACTGTCCATGCCTGGTCTTTAAACATTTCGCCCGAGGCACCCCTGAGGTAGACAATTGGCAGGAATACAACTATGGTTGTTATGGTTGAGGCTGTTATTGCTCCTCCCACCTGTGCGGTACCTGTTATCACGGCATCCTTGATATTCATGCCCGCTTCACGGTTCCTGAAAATGTTTTCAAGCACAACAATAGCATTATCAACAAGCATTCCTGCTCCAAGAGCCAGTCCGCCCAGGGTCATAATGTTCAGGGTGAGGTGGTTGAAGTACATCAGGTTAAAAGTTGCAACTATTGAAATAGGTATTGCTATACTTACAATAATTGTTGTACCCAGTCTTCGTAAGAATATAAACAGCACAAATACGGCAAGCAGTATTCCGAGCAGGGCGGTGTTCATTACTTCGTTTATCGAACCTTTTATGTATTTGCCCTGGTCCTGAACCGTGGTGAAGTTATACCCGGGGAGAGCCCTTTTAAGATCAATAATAGTCTTATTCAGATCGTCGACTGCCTTAACAGTATTGTACCTGGGTTCCTTGTAAATATACAGGCCTATACATCTTTCTCCGTCAAGTGTTACAATATTGTCGGGTTCTTTGTTAGCCTTGTAAACCTTTGCAACATCGCTAAGGAAAACAGGGGCTCTTTCTGAAGCATCACTAAGCCCTGATTGCTGTCCCTGTGTTTCTGAAGCTGCCTGTACCTGCTTAAATCCCACTATAACCTTCTTCAGGTCTTCAATATTGGTAATTACGCTTACTCCTTTAACAACATACTTTAAGCCCAGGTCTTCTATTGAACCTCCCGATACGTTCCTGTTGTAATTTGCAATCTGTCCTGCAATATCACTGGTAGAAAGGCCGAAAGCATCGAGCAGGTACTGGTTTGTTTCTATCACAACTTCGTTTACCTCGTGGCCCGACAGCTGCACATCGGCAATTCCTTCGAGGCGAATAAGTTCGTTCCTGATATAGTTTTCTGCAGTCTGCCTGAGTTCATCCATATTGTCGATCCTGTCGTGCCTGAGCCCGATAATCATTACCGGGGCTGCATTAGGATCGTACTGGGTAATATTGAACTCATCAAGGTCGGCATTCTGACTGAATGAGTTAATATCTTTCTGCAGGTCAAGGAAGGCTTCATCCATGTCCTTGTTCCAGGCGTATTCAACTGTAACACGGGCTGATCCCACCATTGAAACAGAAGATACATTTATTGCATCTTTCTGTCGCATGGCAATTGATTCGACCTGGTCAACGAACTGTTTCTCCATTTCTTCCGGGGGACGCTCGCCGGCCTTTAATTCAATATATATTTTCGGATTGTTGAGGTCGGGGAACAGATCGGTCCCCAGCTTCCCGTAAGAGATAATACCAAGAAGCAATATTCCAAGTACTATCATCAATATTGATACGGGATTCTCAACCGCGAATTTTGCAATTTTTCTCATCGAGACATGCTTATTTTATTATAGTAACTTTGGCATTCTGACTGAGAGTCTCAAAGCCATCGGTAACAACTCTCTGGTTTACTTCCAGTCCTCTTACTACTTCAACTTCTTTGTTATTTTCAAGGCCGGTAGAGATAGTTCTTTCCATTGCCACACCCCTGTCAACAATATATACTGTCATGCCTCTCTGTCTCGACAGGATAATGTCTTTTGGGATTACTATCACTGAGTCTTTCCTGTTTGTAACAATCTCTGCTTTCACAAACATCCCGGGTCTCATAAGCAATTCGGGATTATTAACAAAGATATTGCCCTTAAATGTTCTTGTATCTGCATTAATTGCAGGAGATAGCTGAGTAATCTTGCCGGTTATTGTATCGTCAGGTATTGTATAATTTGTAAGACGAACAGCCTGCCCGACAGAAATATCTCCCATGTATTTTTCGGGAAGGCTGATATCCAGGTACATGGTCCTGTAATCCATAATGGAGGCAACACTTGACCCGGTAGGTAATTCAGCTCCCTGTGTATAGAACGGCAGGTCTGTGACAACTCCGTCGAAGGGAGCGACAATCTTCATTTTCTTCATCTGGATCTCTGCATTCTCGAGAGAATATTTGGCATTCATATAACTGGCGCCTGCATCTTTAAGTTCTTTAAGTGTAACACCGCCTTTTTCGTATATGGCTTCCTGCTTTTTCATTTCACTTTCAGCCAGCTCAAGGTTGAGTTTCTGAAGATCCAGTTTAATACTGTTTACAAATTCTTCATCCTCGATCCTGGCAATAAGGTCTCCTTTTCTTATCCTGTCGCCAAGCTGCCATTTCTTTCCGCTTGCCGGATTTATTTCGAGGAAGTAATCCCCGCTGATCTCTGATTTAAGTTCAATATCAACTATGGGGAATACAGTTCCGGTTGTACTCACAAACTCTTCAATACTTTTTAACTGAATATCTTCAACGGATACCGGGATCTCAACATCTCCTTCAAGTGTTCCATCCTGGTTCCTGCATCCGGCCATTACCAGCATTACCAGGGCGAGAAAATAAAGTGCTTTTTTCATGATAATCATTATTGTGTGTTTTATTTGTTTTCAATTGTAGTAACCGGGCTCACCGGGCTATCCGACTCAAAATCGTAAAGTGTCTGAATCTTCAGGTTGAGAAGTTCAAGCTTATAGGATATAAGTGAGTTAGTATGAGATAATCTTTTTTCTGAGAGCTGGTTCTGATAAATATTCAGGTCCATACCGGTGAGGTCGCCGTTTTCATATCTTTCCAGGTTAAGGTCGTAGGTAAGCTGTGCGTTAATAACATTCTGTTCTGCAATCTGGATCTGGTTTTTCAGGTTCGACAGGTTGCGGTAGACCTTTCTGATGTTTATAATAATATTATTTTCTTCGTCCGACAGGTTAAGTTTTTGCGATTCAATGGAGATTTCAGCAGCCCTGATCCTGGATTTCTTCTCACCCCAGTCGTAAAGTGGTATCTGGAAAGAGAGTGATGCAGTCTGGTTGTTCCTTGGTGTTTCATAAATCTTAGAGAAGGCTTCATTGTCGCCGAAAAGGCCCAGTGACAGGTTCACTTCTCCCTTGAATTCATTAAGAGCCTCGGTCTGGATAAGGTTGAATTCTGCATTCTCGATGTCGATTTCCCTCTGCCTGAGTTCCATGCGGTTTTCAAGGCCCCGGTCGATTGCGAAGGCTATATCAACATCTACCGTGTCGACCGAAATATCAGGGATTACTATCACATCATCGTAGAGGCTCATCCCTATCAGGAGTTTGAAATCATCCTTTGCATTCTCCAGGTTCACTATGCTGTTTTCAAAGTCGGATCTTGAGGTTGCGAGGTTCAGTTCGGCCTGGAAAAGCTCTTCCCTGGCAGACAATCCTGCATCAACCTTGTTTTTTATAATGCCGTAACTCTTTTGCATATTCTTATATGCCTCATCTGAGATTTCCAGGCTCTGTTGCTGCTGGTATACACTGTAAAAGGATTGTGCCACATAGCGTTCCATCATCAGCCTCTGGATGGCATAGTTGAGCTGCGAATTTTCGAGGGCAAGCTCCAGCTCCCTGATTGCCATTTTGGTGCGGTTATAAGTAAAGATTGGCTGGTTTATATTAAGAAAAAGATTATTGTTAAAACCTGTTGTGCGGGCATCATTATATTCGCTGTAAACATCGCGCCACGAAAGACTGTTGGTAAGAGATACTCTTGCATCGGTTGCAACAATTGGCTGTGATACAGTAAATGCGCCTGAGCTTTCAATGCTTTCCTGGTTGTTCCACTGTGATGCAAAATCCAGGAATTCCCTGTTGTTTGAATACTCGAAAGGATTTATCGAGAGCGAAAAATTTGATTTCAGTGAAGCTCTCTGTGCGTTGAGGTTCTCGCGGCTTCTTTCAAGGCTCAGTCTTGTTTGTTTTATATCGGGACTGTTATCCTCTGCTATATTGAGGGCAGCTTCGAGAGTAAGGCCCTGCTGTGCAAAAAGTGCTGTCCCGAGAATTACAAATGTCAGTGTTGTTATTATCTTTTTCATATCCATATAATTGTCCGGTTCAAGTTAGTTTTATATATCTTTTTCAGGTTTTTATGTAAGGAGCTTATTTCTGTTTTACCCATCTTATTGCATCAGCAGCCACTGTTCGGCCTTCTGACAGGTTTGAAATTTCAACACTTGCCGAGTCGCCTGAGAAATAATATGATCCGAGGTGATTCCAGCCGCTCTCAGCATTTTCAAATTCCACTGTAACTTCATCACTTCCCGCGTCATGGTGTATAAAATAGTGCAGGTCCTGCATGGGGTTGTTCCTGGTCCTGCCGCCTCTGCCTTCAAAATTGCCTCCTCCTCCCTGGGGCCCTCCGCCCGGTCCTCCTGGTGCACGACCACCAGCAAGCCAGGTATATACGTTATAGTACCCGGGACCATCTAGTTTAGCTGTCCAGCTGGCAGTTCTTTCTCCGGCTCCGGAGCGTGTGTAGTGTGCCGATTTTATAAATTTCCCATAATACTGCGACTGAACTGTTTTTTGCCAGTATTCCGGAGCCCACCATGAAAACATCTCACCATATGAATCCCTTTTTTCGCCTGAAATACCAAGCAGGTCTTTAAGCCTCCCTGTTGAGTGCAGCTCGACATAGCTGAACCCGGGGTCTTCATTATCAACAATTATTTCATTTTCTTCGGTAAAAAGTGGACGTGTACTCAGAACAATGTCTTCTTCGACAGGTTCGGCACGTTTGTCTGTTATTACTTCTTCAACAGGCATCATCAACTCGCCCGGATTGTTTACAGATGTAAGCGTATTAATTGAGATTGCCCGCGGTTCGGCGTCCAGTATTGCATTAATCCTTTTTGACTGACCGGCTGCGAGGTGCACAATCTTATCTACTTCGGTAGTTTGCATGCCTCTGCCAGGTCCTCCAAAGGTCATCATGCCGCCGCCGCCCCTGTTCATGCTTACAGTTACCGATCCTCCACCTCCTCCACCGCGGCCACCGCGACCCATGGTCCTGAATGTTACGGTAAATATTCCGTCTGTTTCCTCTTCGTTGGTTGCATTGAATGATACCTGGTACCTGGTATAATTATCCACAATAATTTCCTTTACAGTGACGCCGGTAAAGTAAAACCCGGGTTGTTTTGAACTGTTGTACCAGTCATCAATGTTTTTACCTATTGAAAAACCAAACTCGTTTTCGATATCGCTGCTGAGTTTATCGAGCGATATATTCCTGAATTTATTAATCTCAAGATAGTTGCTAAACCAGTCGTTAAACTTCTGTATCCCGATTTCAGCCCTGAGAAGGTTAAAAATATAATCACCCTTTACTGTAAGTACAATACGCAGGGTATCGTTCGAAGGATCCATGGCAAGCAGGTCCTTAAAGCTTGTTCCGCGCAGAATTGTATTGGCCTTATCACTTTCGCTGAGTCCACCGAGGAACATCCTCGCCATATTGCCCCTTCCTTCAACCTTCTGAAGGTGTGACTCGAAAACTGCGTTTATTACAGGATACTCGTTTGAGAAGAAATTATTCTTGAAAAAGTAGTAAGAGGGCCCCAGGAGGTACCTGCTTGGCGATTCGCTTCCCTGGCCGTTTCTGAAGTTGAAATTTGAACCCGAGATAAAACTGTTTCTTACAAAAGAGTTAAAGGCCCTTACCTGGAGTTCTTTATCGGTGACAACCTGGCTATTTCGTTCCATCCTTCTTTTACTTCGTTTTATGGTTCTGTAAAAAGCACCATCGTTAATAGTAGATAGTTTCTCCGGCAGAAGGATCATAGAGGCCTGTACCTCTGCAAGTGTCTGGGTGTTCTTCTTGTCGACAGACCTGAACTGAACAGGTACTTCAACAAGCTTAAGTTTATCAAAGGGATATTTAGTGCTGAAATTTGTTTCGAGCTCGGTTAATATATTTGAAATAAGCATAGGAAGGGTGTCTCCTATTTCGTTCAGGTCATTCCTGAAAAAGTCATTACCCGGTTTATACCAGGCTGTAAACTCAATAGAATCGACCACGATGGTGTCGCTTTCATACTCGCCTATTACAAGAGTAATACCCGGCAACCTGGTGCTGTTGGTGTAATATGTATGCCCGTTTACCTGGCTCCCTGTACCCTGGGATATGGCAGTAAGTCCTTCCTGATTTTTTACACTCAGATGGTAATCTGTGAAATCAACCTTGATTTTTGCCGGTGTGGAAGGATAAAAGTTTAGTGAGGCTACCGGATACCAGTTGGTTTCGGATGTTAGCATTACATAATCATCGTAAAGGAATGATTGCCTCTGGCCAAGAGGCACGGGACCGTTCCTTACTTCATTGTCCTTCAGGTTGCCTTTGTACCAGGGATAGCAGTATGCCTCGTTGATTGTGCCTGTGTAATCTATTGATATTTCAATGGTATCGCCCGGGTAAACCGGAGCTGCCGGATCAATGGCAATAATGTGATTCTCCCGGGTAAAAGGTTCATCTGAAGATCCAAGCGAAATTCCTGTTACTTCAAGCCCGGGATTAAGAGACAGTATTATCTCATCCAGTGGTACACTGTTATTATTTACACATTTTAAAACAGCACTTGCTGTGAGTTTCTTTCCGCTATGATCAAGGGTAATGTCTGCCCGGTCTGCGGTAAGGAATAATTTTTTCTCATACTTCCTGTTAATATCCAGGGTATTTTCCCTCATTGACAGGGCATCAGTGTGATTACCATAGAAATAATAAGCCGAGTATGCGGCTCCTCCAAGAGACACTACCAGTAAAATAACACTTAATATCCGGTGTGTCCTTGATTGGGGCAGGCGCTTGAAAAGTAATACGCTTAAGAGGATAAACGCTAAGCCGGCAAGGGTATAAAGCAGTCGATGAGCAAGCACGAGCTGAATATTATCATAGCCTATCATGCCGGAGCTGAAAACCGGGTAACCAAAAAGCATATAATCGAAAACACCACCGCCCCTGAAATAGAGGTAGAACATATTCAGTGCCGCATAACCAAGCAGCAGCAGAAATGTAATTGCCTGGTTTTTAATCAGGGTCATCATAATATAGGCCAGGCCCAGGCTATATATTATTGTTGGCAGAGAGACGATAAGAATATTCCAGAGGTAGGAAAGAATGTCGACATAGGTATTTTTTGCAATAATATTTACAACCAGTGCAATTAATAATATAAGGATATTAATGCCCATAAAGAGCCTTATAATACCCCAGGATTTTCCCAGGATATATTCAAGGTTCGACATAGACCTGGTATATAATACCTCGTTGGTATCAAGTTTCTTGTCTTTTTTCAGGAAATCGGCAGCGAGAAATACTATAATCAAAGCCTGCCCTATATTAAGCAGGTAGAGGTTCATATAGGGAATAGAGGAAGGAATCGCAAGAAAAAGCCAGTTTTCATCTCCAACGGGCGACACCACACCAATATTTACCCCAACAAGGATAAAGAGTGCTCCAAGGGCAAATAACCTGAATAACCAGCTTCTCCTGAGGATTCTTGCCTCGTAACGGGCAACAGTAGCAATATTATGTAATGAAATCATCTCAGTGTTATATTTTCTGTTACAAAAGCTGACCCGTTTACCCTGTGTTCCATGAAATAGACATATGCATGCTCCAGGTTTGGGTCAATCTGCCTGCTGTCGTATCCCTCTATTGTATCTGCCACAAGCTGTACATCCCATCCTTTTTCGCTTGGTATGGTGGAAATAATGTGATAGTTGTCTTTAATGGTATCAAATTCATCCTGGGTAAGACTCAGGTTAAAAACATGGCCCCTGGTTTCGTTAACGAGCTTATCAGGTGACCCTGCAAATACAAGATCGCCATTGTTCAGCAGAGCCATATCCTGGCATGTTGAAGAGATGTCGCCAACAATATGGGTTGAAAGGATAATTATAATGTCCTGTTGACTTAAATCGGACAAAATATTTCTGAACCTTATTCTCTCATCCGGATCGAGGCCGGTGGTTGGCTCATCTACTACGATAATTTTCGGATCTCCGATAAGGGCCTGGGCAATTCCGAGCCTCCTTTTCATACCGCCTGACAATTTATTTGCTTTCCTGTCGCGTGCTTCGAGCAATCCGACTTTATCGAGGAGCTGATCAACCGTCTCGAGTCTTTTCTTCCGGTTCTTCAGGCCAGACAGTGAGCCGGCATAATCCAGGAATTCCCATGTTTTGAGTCGTGAAAAAAACCTGAAGTCCTGGGGCAGGTATCCCAGATAAGTTCTTAATTTCTTTCTTTGTTTCTGAATATCAACGCCATCAACAAGTACCACACCTGATGTTGGTTTCATTAGTGCCACCAGGATTTTCATCAGGGTTGATTTCCCTGCCCCGTTTGGACCAAGCAGACCAAACATGCCAGGATTTATATCTAGATTAATATCTTTTACAGCATGGTTACCGTTTTTGTAAACCATGTTCAGGTTCCGGATTTCAATTTTCATTTATGCACATTAAAAAGCTCTGTTCAACTGTTTAGACTCTTAAAAGACGCTTTTTATTTCATTCTGTCCATTAATAGTCGGATTTAGAGTATTTTTTTTGAATAATTAACAAATTTAGCCTGATTGTGCTTAACTTTTCAGCAATATCAAAGTTATTCCTAATTTTGGCTCATAAATTTTTTCTTGTTTGAGTAATTCGGCAAATAGGCATAAAATTATCAACGATCCCGTTCATGGGTTTATAGATATTCCTCCCGGACTGATTTACGGGCTGGTGCAGCATCCTATAGTTCAGAGGCTCAGGTATATAAAGCAGCTTGGCTTAAGCGAGTATGTGTACCCTGGTGCTACTCACAGCCGTTTTCAGCACAGTCTTGGATCTCTGCACCTTATGGGAAAAGCCCTTGATGCTTTGAGGCAGAAGGGTATTGATATAAGCCCGGAAGAGGATGAGGCAGCCAGGGCAGCTATCTTACTTCATGATATCGGGCATGGCCCCTTTTCGCATGCACTTGAATACAATTTGCTGAATAATGTGAGTCATGAAGAAATGTCGCTGGCATTAATGAAGAGATTAAATGAAGAGTCGGGAGGAGAACTCAGCCTTGCGATAAGTATGTTCAGGGGAGATTATGAAAGGAAGTTTTTTCATGATCTAATCTCGAGCCAGATTGATATGGACAGGCTGGATTACCTGGTAAGAGATAGTTTTTATTCGGGCGTAATTGAAGGCTCTGTAGGTGCCGACAGGATTATCAAGATGGTAAATGTATGCAATAACAGGCTGGTAGTAGATGAGAAAGGGATTTATTCGATTGAGAAATTTCTTATTGCACGCCGTTTTATGTACTGGCAGGTTTATATGCATAAAACCGTAGTTTCTGCTGAGAAAATGCTGAATAAGATTATTGAGCGGGTTAAGCAACTTATATTATCCGGTATTGATGTAGAATCAACACCCCCTGTTGATTATTTACTAAGGAACCCGGCTGATTCAGGCATGCTTACCCCGGGTAAGGAAATAGAAAATGCACTGGCAGAAAAATACCTGGATCTCGATGATAATGAGCTGGTAAGTTCCTTGAGAATGTGGAAAAGCAGCAACGACAGGGTACTTTCCGATCTTTCAGGGCGCCTGCTTTCGCGAAATCTATTTGCAATTGAATTAACTCAGGCCCCTACTGATAAAGAAAGAATTTCCAGGCTGTTGAGGGCAGCTGGAGATCTTCCTGGTATGAATGGAGCTGATACCGGGTATTATGTTTATTCAGGTGTGGTGTCGAACAGGACCTATGCACCTGCTGCGCCAAGAGTACAAATATTAACCAAATCGGGTGAGCTGAAAGAACTGACCGAAGTTTCTGACATGCTTAATCACGAGGCCCTTTCGGGCGAGATAAAAAAGTATTATCTCTGTTTTCCGAAAGAGTTAAGAAAAAAAATACAGAAATGAAGTTTACAGCAAAAGCAATTGCAGAGTATTTGAAGGGAGAAATAATAGGAAACCCTGAAGCCGAAGTTTATACCGTGGCAAAAATAGAAGAGGGTGAACCCGGTGCTATCTCTTTCCTGTCAAATATGAATTATGAAAAGTATATTTATGATACAAAGTCGTCGATAGTTCTGGTTAATAATGATTTTGTGCCTTCGTCAGGTGTTGCTGCAACAATGATCAGGGTTCCAAATGCATACGAAGCCTTTGCTTCCCTTCTGGTATTATACGAGCAGGCAAAGCCAAAGAAAAAGGGCATTCATCCTACGGCTGTTGTGGAAGAAAGTGCTGAGATAGGAAGTGATGTTTATATCGGGGCCCTGGCCTATGTGGGTGAGAATGTGAAGCTTGGCAAGGGTGCGAAGGTGTATCCGCATGTATATATCGGAGACAATACTCAAATAGGAGAGGAATGTACCTTTTATTCGGGAGTAAAGATTTACCACGAATGCATTATTGGAAACGGATGTATTATCCATTCAGGTTCTGTTGTAGGAAGTGATGGATTCGGATTTGCCCCTTCCGGGTCTGATGACTATAGAAAAATACCGCAGATAGGGAATGTGGTACTCGAGGACAGGGTTGAGATTGGTGCCAATACCGTTGTAGACAGGGCAACAATGGGTTCAACTATTGTCAGAAAGGGTGTAAAGCTGGATAACCTTGTACAGCTTGCCCATAATGTTGAAGTTGGTGAAAACACAGTAATGGCAGCTCAGTGCGGGGTAGCCGGATCGACAAAAATCGGGAAAAACTGCATGTTCGGAGGCCAGGTAGGTATTACCGGTCACGTAAGTATAGCAGATGGAACAAAAGCTGCTGCTCAAACAGGTATCTCGGGTCCGGTAAAAAATCCGGGAACAGTATTATATGGATCTCCGGCTTTCGATTATAAAAGTTTTCAGAAATCATATATAGTATTCAGAAAATTGCCCGACCTGAAAGAGAAAGTCGATATTCTCTCGCAACAAATGAACTTATTGAAAGAGAGCTAAGTCGGTGCGTTCTAAACAAAAGAGGTTGAGCTAAACCAACTTAGCCGGTATTTTCATAGCATGTTCGATTTTTTTTTATTTCTTTGCATCCATATTTTTAACTGATAAATAATCCTTTTAATATGAGTATTAAGCAGAGGACTCTGAAAGCAGATGTATCATTTACTGGCAAAGGGCTGCATACGGGTGTTGATGTTAATATTACTTTCAGACCGGCTCCTGCAGGTCATGGTTTTAAGTTTTGCAGGATTGATTTACCTGAAAAACCAATAATTAATGCTGTTGCTGAAAATGTTACCGACACTTCAAGGGGTACTACTCTATGTGAGAACGGTGCTACGGTAGCTACCATTGAACATGTCCTTGCTTCCTTTTACGGGATGAATCTTGATAATATACTTGTTGAAATAGACGGCCCTGAAGCTCCTATTATGGGTGGATCGTCTGCAATGTTTGTGGAGGCAATAAGAAATGCGGGGATTGTAGAACAGGCTGCAGACAGGGATTATTTTGTGGTAAAGGAGAAGATTGTCTATTCGGACGAAGAACATGGGGTAGATCTTATTATTTACCCGGATGATCACCTCAGCATAAATGTACTTATCGATTATAATTCAAAGATACTTGGAAATCAATATGCTGTTCTTGATAACAAGAAAGATTTTGAGAAGGAAATAAGCAGCAGTCGTACATTTGTTTTCTTTCACGAGCTTGAGCCGCTTTTTAAGGCTGGCCTGATTAAGGGAGGCGATCTTGATAATGCTATTGTAATTCTTGAAAAAGAAGTTCCGCAGTCTGAAATAGACCGTATAGCCAGGCTTTTTAACAAGCCGAATATCACTGCTCATAAAGAGGGTATACTGAATAATACTGCCCTCAGATTCCCAAATGAGCCGGCAAGGCATAAATTACTTGACCTGCTTGGAGATATGGCCCTGGTCGGACAGCATATAAAAGGGAAGATTGTGGCCACCAGGC
>JAZBNV010000150.1:0-18878 GCA_036350795.1 Marinilabiliaceae bacterium | reverse complement strand
AGGATCTACCTGATGGTATATCTCTTTATTCCCGACACAGGTTCTCCATCAGAGGTAACTCCATTCACAATAATAAACACAGTACCCTTTTTCTGATGGTTAAAGTATTTAAGCTTTACAGGGCTCTTTCCATCATAAAAGCACTCGCTGCTCCAGTAGAGGGTGGGCCTTATCCAGTATTCAGGGTCGTTATTCATAACTTCTTTGGGTGGCGTATAAAACTCTGCGTTTTTTCTGAACAGCAATAGTTCTTTTTTCAGAATATCCCCGGGGATTGAATTTTCGATTGTACCAAGGTCATATTTATCTCCCATATGATACAGCTTTGTTTCGATAAATACTACACCTCCATATGCTTCATCTCCATAAATAAATGTCCCCTGCACTCCTTTTATGGCAGAAATAGAATGAACATCCCTGGGTTTTATACTCAGAAGATTCTTATAGTTATTTCCCTGCGGTACGTCATCAAGCACAAAAAGAGCAGGAGGGGGGTCTCCGGATATACTCATAGAGGGTCTGAAGCTTATTTCATTAGTCCAAATATCAAATGTGTATGGATTTAACCTTCGCAACATATCCTCAAATGTTATTGCAGATTCTAAAGCCACCCCGCTTATTGTTGTAGTGCGTATACTCTGATTAAGTTCCTCATGCTGGTTTGCAAAGCTCTGTACCGGTTTTCGTTTGGCGAAAACATCAATTCCCTTTATTATCCTGACCGAGTCAAGGCTTATATTGAAAGTATCAAGAATATAGCTATAGCGGTTTCGATATATTAGCTCTGGACTTGAATTACTGTACAGGGACGAGAAAAATGATCTGTTATAGTCGGAACTGATAGTGACTTTGCTCACCCTTCTTTTATAAGCAATATTGGGAATTATCATAATGCTTCTTGTAAGAGGATCCATATTAGCTAAATCCAGTATGTAGGAGTCTTCGTCTGCCTGTTCCAGGTCCAGCAGGAAGGGCTGTTCTATTGGCCTGACAAAAACATATTCCCTTTCTTTTTCCTTTCTTCTTTGTGAAGTAAATATTGTTGAAACATCTATCCTGTAGAGATCAAAGTAAGTGAGCATTTTTGGACTTAAGCTTAATTGCGATTCCCACTTATACTTTACCCAGCCATAGGTCATCATAAGTAAATCGAGTTCTTCTTCAGGTAAGCTGACAAGCCCTGAGCTTTTCAGATGATCAGGGATCCTGTCATAAATCTCTTTTTCAAGCAGGAACTCATCTTCAATTCTCTTTAGAGCTATCTGGGGAGAAAGGGCCGATGATGAATCAATAACTGCAATAGAAAACAAACCGTCTACTTTTCGCCCGTCATAGCCATTCATTTCAATTGAAAGTTCACTTTCCTGGCCAGTAACATAGAATTTATAATTCGGTTCGATCGAAAAGGAAGAGGGCTGCTTATTCTTTATAAGAATGCAACGCTCGGCAACAGGCTTCATATCAGAACTGAATAAGCTTATCCTGGCAGTTCCTGAAGGCAGTGAATCTGTGAGAAAATTTATTCTTACAATATCTTTTCCCTCAACTTTAGAAACACCCACAATATTGTAGTTCATTGAAAGAGCGATATAGTACTCATTACCGGGGGAAGCTCCCAGTACATCAGCAAAAATAATATTAGCGCTCCGGGTAAGCTTTAATGCCGGCACAGCATTTGTAATTGCAGGCAAATCCCATTTCTTACCCGGGAATTCATTAAAAACAGCATAATAGGAATACCCTTTCGAAGGTTTTATACTGAATAGTCCCGGTCCTGATTTGCCTGATCTGATTGAATCAATAAGTCTTCCCGTGTTATCAAAAACAGCTCCCCTGAGAAAGAGCTGTTCCCCGCTTTTCCTTACAGCATTGAATGCCACCCTTTGAGAGTAGCCGGGTATGAATGTTCCTCCTTCAGGCAGGAAGACAATATCAGGAGTATTATCAGCCAGGGGAATATCTATGTTTGATTCTGCAATTCCTTCTTCCAGTACAACATTCAGGCTTATTTTTCTACTGTCGCCGGAGTCCGGTAAATAAAGCCTGATTGTTGATTCTCCCTGGGATGAGGTGCGTGAACCAAAGGTTTCTGTGATTTCTCCATTTGTCAGCAGCGAATAGGAAAACCTTATCCTTCCAAAGGGTTCTCCCAGGTAATTAAATATACTTACTACGATCTCTGCTGTATCTGAGGGATTGTATTGGAGTTTATCAAAGCTGTACTTAATGTCAACAGGTTCCTTAATAAGTTCATCTATTCTTATCCATGAAGTAAAAGCAAATACCGGATCAAAATTCTGCATTAAGCTTGTAAATGCCTTAATACAGTACCATCCTGGCCGGCAGTCTTCAGGAATTGCCAGCCATCCGGGTGCCAGAGCATAGTCGATGCGGAACCTTGCGCTATCAATTTTATTCCCTTCGATATCTGTCAGCAGGACATAGGAACTAAGGCTCGATGTTTCAAATCTTTGGGTAAAACGATCTGAAATATATGACTGAAAATATATGGTGTCTCCTGGCTGGTAAAGACTTCGATCGGTATGCAGGAATACTCTGTCTGTAGGAATATCTGAAGCCAGGCTTTCCAGTTTTAGAGATAAAAGTTCTCTCTCTTCCTCCTGGGCGTGGCATTTAGTCTCGAGTAATATCGCTACAAGAAAGATACTTATGATCTTTAAAATGTAGTGAGGATAGAAAGATGGCATTAAGTTTCAGGTATATATTTGTTTATTAATCTAATGTACAATTGTTATGCCCCGGAGCCAGGATACTCAGAGCTAATATAGGCAAATATGTTGTCAAACATAATTTACAGCCTGTTCTGATATTATCTATATTTAAAATTCCGGATAAACTTGATGGGATTATTTATATTAGGGCAATATTTTACAGGCGATTTGACAAAAGAGGAATTTAAACAGTTGTTCGACAGTAACTTTGATGCTGTGCGTAGCTATATTTATTACCGCTGCGGTGATAAGGAGCTGGCAACTGATATTGCCCAGGAAGCATTTATGAAGGTATGGGAGAAGGATTTTGATACCGGCAAGGGTAATATTAAGGGATTGATTTATAAGATTGCATCAGATCTTTTCGTCAGCAGTCACAGGAGGAAGGAAATTGAAAACAGGTATACGCAGCAGATAGATATAAACCTTGAAGAAGGATCGCCGGAAGAAGCTGCAGAGTACCATGAACTGAAAGAGAGCTACGAAAGAGCCCTGGTGAAAATGAACGAAAACCAGAGAATTGTTTTTCTAATGAGTAGGGTAGAAGAGCTTAAATACGGTGAAATAGCAGAGAGACTGTCATTAAGTGTTAAAGCAGTTGAAAAGAGAATGACACTGGCCCTGCAGTTTATGAGGGCAGAACTGGGAGTTAAAAACAGGTAAGGCATGAGCAAACAGGAGAAACATAATGAAAGAATGGGGGATCGTGATCCCCTTGACCTGTTTAAAGGTGCTTCTGTTAAGTGGGACAGGTCGAAAGAGGATGTGTGGGCCTCACTTGAAAAGCAGCTTGAAGAAAAAGCCCCGGCCAGGATCATTGGTATAAATCGCAGGAGAAGAATTTATGCAGCAGCAGCACTAATAATACTATTGTTGGGAATCCCCTCAATTATGCGTTTTTATTCACGGACGCTTAGCACTCCTGCCGGCGAACATACAGGGGTAAGTCTTCCAGACGGTTCCCTGATAAGTTTAAATGCAGAATCTACAGTAAAATACAATCCACTCTGGTGGTATTTTAAAAGAGAGCTACGACTCGAAGGAGAGGCCTTCTTTGAGGTTGAGCCGGGATCAAATTTTGAAGTTATATCTGAGTATGCAAGTACTGCAGTTGTCGGAACAAGCTTTAATATTCTGTCGAGGGATGAAAGATACGAGGTGACCTGTGTTACAGGAAAGGTTAAAGTAAAAAGCTATGTGTCTGATACAGAGATCTTGCTTAGCCCTGATCAGAGAGCTCTGCTTGGCAGCGGAGGTAAACTGGTGAAGGAGGAGATTAATAAGACTGCAAATACTATTTCATGGATAGATAAGCAATTTTATTTCACAGCAGTACCGCTTGAGCAGGTATTTGAAGAAGTTGAGAGACAGTTTAATATAGATATAAGGCTGAAAATATCAGAAGGCCTTACATATACAGGTAATTTTTCTCTTGAGAATGACCCGGAATCGGCTCTTAGAATAATCTGTAAACCCTTTGGTATTAAATTTGAAGCACTTTCGGAAAGAGTGTACCTTGTATCGGAGGATGAATAATTCAGTCAGGAAACTATCAGTAAGCTTAATTCTTATTGTATTTACGGGCCTGGTCCTGTACTCACAGGAGCTTCGGATTAGTGTTAATTCAATTCCTCTGAACAGGGTTCTTATCGATCTCAGGGATTCATATAATCTAAAACTGTCGTTTAACGATCAACAGCTTTCCGTGTACGAAATTACAATGGAGGAGGATTTTGATAATCCCGGTGATGCAATCGAAGCTTTGATCAGGGGCCTTCCCCTGGGTATGGAAACAGAAGGTGATGTTTATATTATTTACCCTGTAATAGTAACAGTTACACCTGTAAAATATTATCTTTCAGGTAATATTGTTGATGCACAAAGCCGGGAATCGCTTCCGTACTCGCATATACTTATTGACGGCCATGGATATGTAACCGATTTTAAGGGAAATTTTTCCTATTCTGCTTTTGATGACAGTATTTTTAATGTCAGGGTATCTTACCTGGGATATTTTGTGCTTGATACTGTTTTGCAGGCTGGTCGGGGACATGCAATCCCCTTAAAAGCATCGAGTATTGATATTGAAGAGATTGTTGTTACAGGCAATGTAATAGAAAGGTCTGTACAATCAGGAAGTCGCCCGGGTGAAATGAGGATAAATCACAAAGTGGCTGGTTATCTTCCGGGGAATGGAGATAATTCGGTATTCAACCTGCTCAGATTGCAACCTGGCATACTTGCTTCCGGAGAGCAATCAGGCAATCTTATTATATGGGGCTCATACGAGGGACATAGCAAGGTTGTATTTGACGGCTACACTATATTCGGGCTAAAGAATTTCAACGATAACATAAGTGCAGTAAATCCCTACCTGGCCAAGGATATTAAGGTTCTGAAAGGAGCTTATGGTGCAGAATATGGTGAAAGGGTGGGAGGCATTGTGGATATTACCGGTATAGATGGAAGCACAGCTGATCCAAATGTGAATCTTTCCATTAACAATATGACACTAAACGGGATGGCAAGCGTTCCGGTTTTTAAGAAATCAGCCCTGGTGTTTGCTTTTCGTCAGACATATTACGATTTATATGATGCGGTTAATCTTAATTTTCTTTCAAGCAGGAACAGCAGCAGGAATTCCAATGTAGACCTTAACGTTTATCCGGATTACCTGTTCAGGGATATGAACTTTAAATACTCAGGGCGTTTCAATAAGGGAGATAATTATTTTATAAGTCTTTATTCGGGCAGTGATAATTTTTCATATGAAGCAGAGCAGGATGATCTGAACAGAACAATCAGTAATGATGTGGAAGAGAGTAACTATCAGAAAGGAATGTCGGCTTTCTATGGGAAAAAATGGAGAAATGGTTTTGTAACTAATCTTACCCTGGCACAATCTGGTTTGATAAATAACTATGCCGATCTGAGAGAGCTAATACGGCACAGGCCCGGCATGAGACCCGATACAGTTTTATATAGCAGAGACATAAGCTCGAGGACGGATATTTCAGAAATGGAGGCAAGGGTTGATAATTATTTCCCGGTTTCAGGTTCACATACCCTGAAGTTCGGATTTGGTGTGATAAATGATGATCTGAGGTACAGGGAAGATACTTTTTCAGTTACACGAGTTGAGAATAACACAAGCATCTTGCTGACCAATGCTTTTCTGTCTGATCGTATATCAATAACAAGGGGTTTTACAATAGAACCGGGGCTCAGGATTGATTATTCGCCTACTCTTAAGAAATCTTACCTGCAGCCCAGAATTTCGGCAGGCATTGATCTAAGCGAAAGATTCAGACTTAATGGCGCTGTTGGGAGGTATAAGCAGTTTATCGCTATGAGTCCTGTTGTGGATGAAGGTGGTAACTACAGGTTCCTCTGGACAGTCTGTGACGATGAGACTATCCCTGTGCTGTCGGCTGAGCATTATGTAGCCGGGTTGAGTTATTCTTACAACGATTTGATTGTTAGCCTGGAAGGCTACTTTAAAAACACCGATGGACTAACAAAGTATCTTAAGATAGGCGATCTGATAAGGCAATTTTACGGTGACAGCAGGAGCAGGGGAATAGATCTTTTTATTAAGAATCATTTCGGCAGACATACTGCCTGGTTGTCATATTCACTTAGTAAAACAGAAGAATTTTTCCCTTTTACAGAGTTCAGTGATTACAGGCTGGCGCTTCATGATCAACGGCATGAAGTGAAGGCTGCAGCCATCATCAACCTGTATCCCTTTTATCTTTCGGGTAACTATGTTTATGGTTCAGGTTTTGCTGATCCTACACCTAATATCGAGGGGGATTATACCCAGACACCTTATAACAGGCTTGACCTTTCGCTGGTGTATAAATTCGAAAGAAAGAAATATGTATTTGATGCCGGTTTATCAGTATTAAATGTATTTAATACCGAGAATATAAAATACGAGAATTTTATCAGGATACCCACCGAGCTGGAAAATCCCATTAACCTTCATGCCGAGGCTGTACCCAGAACGCTGACAGTATTTCTGAACCTGTCGTTCTGAAGGAAAACAGGTAGATGGGGTAAGGACCCTGAATACAACTTCTATTTTAAAATATTTCTCATAGCTCGTAACATCTACGTAGTAAACTACGTAGTAAAATACGTAGATAAAATCGAGCGAAAATGGCAAGAAGAAAAATTGAAGACAGAAATATTCGCAGTCTGACAAAAGTTGCTGGTGGAACAAGCTATGGTATTACACTGCCAAAAGAGTTTGTTAAGAAACTTGGCTGGAGAGCAAAGCAGAAACTGGAGGTAAAGCTCTACCAGGATCGAATTATTATCCGGGATTGGAAAGGTTAGGGTGTAACCAGGCCACCTTGCCGCGGAATTGATCCCGATATCATCATTATGTTACCAATGTGCAACACCTGCGGCGTCGTTTTAAGTAAGGATACAGGTGTAACCTTATTAATAGCGACATTAATCTGAGGTAAGAATAAAGTAAAGTTACCAGGTAGTGGTAGGGTATAAGGAACTATGTTCGGTGTACTATTGAAAACAATAATAAACCGAATTATAAACCAAAAACAGATACAATGAAAAACTTAAAATTATTTCTGATTGCAGTGGCAGCAGTACTATTTATAGCAGGCTGCCAGAATACTCCGGTTGAAGAAGAAGGCTTTGCCGTTTCGATAGCCGAGGATGAAGTAGCATATATTGTAGCAGAGAATGAGCTTGGCGAGGAAATTACAGCTGCTTCCTTTGCGTCGTTTATGGCAGAAAGCTCCACAAAGGGCGACTGTGTATTCTTCAGGCCGAATATTCATTTCCCTGAATGTGCTGAAGTAACAGTGAGCGGAACAGAATTTCCAAAGGAGATAGTAATTGATTTTGGTGACGAATGTCTTACGAATAGCGGTATAGTTCGTTCTGGTAAGATTTATATCACTATAACAGATAAGATGATTAATCCCGGAGCTGAATACAGTGTGATTTATGAAGATGTTGTTTTCGGAGAGCGGGCAATAGAGCGAAACCTCCTGAAGAGGAACGAAGGACAGAACGACGACGGGCACTGGGTAGTGTCATATGTTGAAGAGAGGACAGTATACTACGGAGATAGTTTAGTTGTAAAAAGAGAGTATTCGGGCGAAAAGGAATGGATAGATGGATTCCTTACCCCTGAGTTTGCTGATAATAAATATTATATAACAGGCGGTGGTACAATAACAGTAAATGACGACCTTACTTTTGAGAGGGAAATTATTACTCCACTTTATGTTGACAGGGCCTGCAGGTTTATTCTGAGTGGAGTAGTTGAAGTAACACGCGGAGATGAAGTTATGACTATTGACTTTGGTGATGGCACCTGTGATAATATAGCTGTAGTAACCAAGGATGGTGAATCAGAGGAAATAGAACTTTCAAGCTGTAAATTCAAAAACAGGATTAAAATGAGGATGAGAAATATGTTCAGAGTGAATGGATGGTGGTAGAGTGATAGATTTTTTTTATGGTTAATAGGAAGAGGCCGTCTCAAAAGTATAATATTCTTGTCATCCCGAGTTAATCGAGGGATCTAATCATCTGATAATCAGACCCCTGATTTCTCGCATTAGCTCGAAATGACAAAGATTGCACCCTTTTGAGACGGCTTCTTTTTTGATATGCCGGAAACTGAACTCAGGTTACCTGGCTCTAATTATAAGCTTATCTCCAAATAAAATTAAGATGTCTTTATTTTCTACCTGAACCGTGGATTAACAACATTACTGTAAATCGATCCGAAGGTATAAGAAAAACCAAAATGTATAAAGTAATTATATGAGGTTTTCAGTTCTTTTTGATGGAGGAATATTTCTTCTGCTGTGGCTCCTCCTTTTACCAGTGATATCTGGTTATGAATAAAAGCAAAACTCCCTCCCATGTTTATATTTAATCCTTTGGCAACTCTCCAGTTAAGAGATCCGTATAATGAAAGGCTGTTTTCAGAGAAATCGCGCAGATAATTTGACCATGATATACTCAGGTCGATACTGCCCCATTTCTGTACTACCTCATATGCACCTCTTAAGGAATGCATTAGCAAAGTTTCTTTTGTCCTGTTGAATATTGTGGTATCAGTATAATCATTATACATATATCCTGCAGAATAAAGAAACCTGAATTGCCGGCGTGTTGATTCTGAATAAGGGAATATATTGTATTCTATTCCGGGGAAAATGCCAAGCCTCAAATCGTAGTTGCTATATGTTGAAGAAGAAATATATGCTGTTCCACCAAGAGACCAGTGATCTGAAAGACTTTTCACTATCAGGGCATGTGCTGATTTGTTTATTCTTTCACTTATATATGTATCGTCGTCAATATCATATTCATCTTTGCTAAACGAATAATCACCATCGAAGTCAATTTTCCAGTCTTCGGTTACTTTAGAGGCTGAGATCCCTCCTGAGAAACTCACTGATCGCATAGTAGATTGTCCGTTTATAAAACCGCTTAAATTTGTTCTGAATACCCAGTTATTCCATTTGTCGGTAGAAACTTCCGAAGAGATTGGTTCGGTAAAGCTTACATTAAGGTATTTTGAAAGAGGTGTTTTTTGAACATACCTTATTAATCCCAGTTTTAATGTATTAACCTCTTTCTGGCGGGTTTGCTCATAAGTTTCATCAGGAGAAGTTGAATATTTAAGAGTGTCAATCATTCCGCTAAAAGATTGTTGCCCCTCCAGAAACAAGGTATATTGAGATCCGCCTGAACCGTTCCTTTCACTTGTTTTAATAATTATCAGGTCTGCAACCTTAGGGTCTCTGACATAATTAATGTAGGGTATATTCTCTTTCAGGTAACTGGATGCCTGCATATACACATTCAGAGCATCTTTCCTGAGAGTATCGGGATAATTTTCCCGGGCTTCCTGGCTATTACATATAGCTGTAGCACAAAATAACATTAGGATTAATAATAGATTTTTCATCTGGTTTTGGTTGGTTATGGTACTATGTTGCGAATGAAAGACACAATAATTACGCCATAATACCAGAAATAGTATATCGGGACACATGTTTTTAAGCATGATATTGCCTTGACACCCAGGAAGGTATGGTCTGAAGTAGTTATTCTTAGATTGTATCCCCTGTTTATGGAGATCAATAGTTATATAAAAAAGAGAGCCGGGCTGATGAATTCCCGGCTCCCTGTCTGAACGTGTCAGGTGTATAAAAACAGCTTATCTTAAATCTTTTTCCAGTCCATCTTCGGTCATTATCCAGTAATTATCTCCCAGTTCATAGGCATAGATACCATTGCCCTGGTAGTCGTCGAAAAGATCGTCAACATCTTCATCAACAAATATGCGCATTCCTTCGTTAAGGTAGATGCGTACTTTAACGTTCGTGCCCGGCCACATGGTTCCGTCAGGAATAGTATAGAACGAATCAAGCGTGAGGATATTTTCATCAAGACTGATATCGTATTTAATATTATCGGCCTGTTCCCGTGCATGACCGGTGGTACGCCCTGAGGAATATTTTACTACCTTAATGCATGGTTCTTCGTTGGTATAATACAACTGTATTTCAGGAGTGCCATAGATATTGTTACCTTCCTTTTCAAGGTAGAATTTTATATTATTATCCATCGGTACCCTGAGGGTTTTATCGTAATCAAGCGAGCTTATTTCTTTTCCTATCTCAATCCTCAGGTTGTTTTCGCCCTGGATAAGCATCTCATCCGATACCCTTCCTGTATGTGAAAAACTTATTCCTTCGCTGAATAGCAGGAGGGAGAGGGCCGCACAGCTTACAATCCAGATTATAAACATTGCAATATTAAGCACCAGGTCTTTTGCCCTGAACTGGAAAACCATCCTTATGCCCCAGTAAACCATTCCAAGTAAGGGAAGCATAATTACCAGGCTTGTAAGGATTATAAGCCATGGAGCAAGTGCAGGACCGGCAAGAGTTCCAAGGAAATCATTTATATTGAAGAATCCGGTGTCGAAGAAAGATCCTACAAGGATTGGACTCTGGAAAAAAGCTATTATAATATAACTGAGCAGAGCCGAGAATCCTCCAATTATAAATGCCACTCCTATAATTGCAATAATTATTCTGAATAGTATTATAAAGAACTTTCCGAAAGCCCTGAATACTTCATTGAAAGCATTTCCTACTTTTTCTGCACCTTCAGTGCCTGCAGAGCTTATCTTGCCTGCAGCCCTTGATACTCCGTCTTTAAGATCTTTTGTCAGGTCGCTTTTCTTTTCATGGTAATTATGTAGCTCTCTTTTCCTTGCCAGGGTATTTGCCTTCGGGAGGGATATCCAGAGAACAACATAAACCAGCAGCCCCGACAGATACACAAGTGTAAACAGGATGAATGTTATCCTGATCCAAACGGGATCAATCCTGAGGTAGGCGCCCAGCCCGTTGCATACTCCGCCAATTATCGACCCGTTCATATCGCGGTACAGCCTCCTGGCAGGTCCCTGGTTATAAACCCGGTGTTCACCTTCCATATCTCCTGCAATTTCATCGGGGGATCCCATTTTCTCTATCACCTCTTCAACATCTGTTTTCGATATAAGCCCTGTTTTCCACGACGGACATTCATTAAAGAGTTCTGCTATCCTGGCTTCAATATCTTCGATCATTTCATTACCACCTGCAACATTCTTAAGCCTGATATTAATTTGTTGCAGGTAATCTCTCAATACTTCAAATGCTTCTTCTTCGATCTGAAAAACTGAGCCGGCTATATTAATTTTGATATTCTTTTCCATTTTATAGCTCCTTGTTATTTTTTGCGAATTATTTTTACTGACTCCACCAGCTCGTCCCAGGATTTATCAAGTTCTTCGAGGTACCTTGTTCCTTCGTCTGTGATTTCATAATACTTACGGGGGGGTCCCTGCTGGGATTCTTCCCACCTGTAACTGAGCAGACCCGCATTCTTCTGCCTTGTAAGAAGGGGATAAAGAGTGCCTTCAACCACGATAACCTTTGCTTCCTTAAGGCGGCTGATTATATCGCTTGCATAGCAGGAATTACCCGAAATCACTGACAGAATGCAGTATTCCAGGATACCTTTCCGCATTTGAGCTTTATTATTTTCAACGTTCATAATATCTGTTTTTTTCTATGTTTAAAATATGAATGCCAGGTTCTGGTGAATCATAAATTCATATTTTTCTTGACATTTTCAAACTCATCTTTTACCGAGTTTTTAATATTATGGATATTAACCTTTTCGCCCTTCATCTCAATTTTTTGGGCGGTTGTCTTTGCTTCAGGAAGAACTATCCATAGAACCGCGTAAATAAGAATACCTAGTCCGCCCGGCAGGGCAAGTACAATAAATACAACTCTGACTATCCAGGGGTCAATACCCCAGTATGCCGCCATACCGGAAGATACACCTCCGATAATCCGGTTGTCGGGATCACGATACATCCTGCTGTATTTTGGACTGGATATTTTATCGTATACCCGCCCGTTGTCCTCCTCGCCGATATCTTCGGGAGTTCCAAGTATGCTTATCACCTCCAGAACATCCTGGAGAGTAACAACCTGTTTGTAATCGCTTATGCGGGCTTTCAGCAGCTCCCCGATCCTGGCTTCTATATCTGCCATTATCTCTGACGAACTCTCCTCTTTTGCAAAGTGTCTTTCAAGGCTCCTGAGGTATATTTTGAGCTCGGTGTAGGCATCCTCGTCTATATGGAAAGCTATTCCCCCAATATTAATGCTTACTGTAATTTTCATTTTTAATTATTTTTACTGATCCTTAAATCGATTTCAGTTCGGTTTCAAGTTTCTTTTGTTTACTGTAATAATCCATTTCCACACGACCAGTCAGGATTCTGAAATTGTTTTCAATGGTGGCTGCGATATTTTCATATTCCATTTCAAGTTTATCAATCCTGGCTGAGCAGCAGATGCTGATTTCTTCAAGTTTTGTTTCGAACTCAGATTCGAGGGCGCTCATCTCCTTTTCATATTTTCTAACCATAAGATGGCAGGAGATTGCTTTTTCCCTTAAGTCATTAATTCTTGAATGAAATTCCAGCTTCAGAAGTGCTATCCTGCTGTTAGCTTCCATCTGGATAGTTTCTATCTCTGAAGAATACTTTAACTGCACCTCTGATATATTATTTTGTGCTTCAAACTTTAATGAATCTAACAAATACATTGTTTCAGCCTTGAGTATCTCCAAATCTGTCCTGATTTCATCAAGGCTTCTTTTCTGGGCCTTAATTAAAGCAGCAGGAGCAGCAAGAAGAATAATTATAGCTATTATTCTGAGCGTTATTACCTTTTTCATCCGTTTAAAATTTTGTAAGACCTGATAAAAAATTAATTAATAATTTGAGAACGAATGGAACCGCTTCGCTCTCGCATTATATTTTTTAAGCAAATTCTTTTGTGATATTTATGTTTAAAAAATATAATGCTCGTTTCATTTTATTGAATATTTTATATAGTACATTTTAATACATACAACATGTCATTGCAAAGATATATAAAAATATTAGTACCATGCAATACATAGTACTAAAATATTTTAAATATTTGTATGATTAATTCTGCAATGCGCAGATATAGAGACATATAGATAGGTGTTATTTTTTATGTTTTTTTTCAATATTCTGCTTGCAGAATCAAAATATGCCTTTCCAGGGCCTTTCAGATATCATCATTACAATGATTTGTAATAGGGTATAAATAATTTGTACCTTTATATATTAAAGAAAAAACCATGGGGAAATCTTATAAGTGGGGTATTCTCGGACCGGGAAATATTGCCGGCAGGTGGGTTGAAGGACTCAGGCTTCTGCCCGAAGCTGTTTTATATTCAGTTGGATCAAGAGAGCAGGCAAGGGCTGATGATTTTGCAAAACTGCATGGATTTGAAAAAGCATTTGGTTCATACAGGGAGCTGGCTGAGGACAGGGAAACGGATATAGTATATGTAGCTTCGCCTCATTCTCATCATATGGAACATGTGCTGCTGTGCCTTGAAGGAGGTAAATCGGTAATATGTGAAAAGGCCTTTGCTATAAACGCTAAGGAAGTAAGGGCAATGATTGATCTTGCCGCCAGAAAGGAGCTATTCCTGATGGAAGCATTGTGGCCTCCCTTCCAGCCCTCATACAGATATTCAAAAGAGTTGCTAGCCGGTGGACTGGCCGGTGAAATACTAAGCATACGATCTTATTTTGCATTTAAGCCTCCCTATGACCCTGCAAAGAGACTTTTTAATAAAGCCCTTGGAGGAGGAGCATTACTGGATATTGGCATCTACCCTGTTATTGATGCACTATGGTTCCTGGGCAAACCTGATAAGATTGATGTTGCAGCTTCCTTTGCTGAAACTGGTGCGGATAGTAGTATTGACGTACTTTTTAGTTACAGGACAGGTAAAACGGCATCCCTCTATGCATCTTTTGATACGGGGATTGGAATTGGCACCGACCTTATTTGTGAGAAAGGCCTTATATCTCTGAGAAGAAACGGTGATGGATCACAGGTATGCAGGCTTGAGATCTATGGAGGGGAAACAGAAGAAAAGATATTTAAGCCGGCTGCCAGAGGATATCATTTTGAAGCCCTTGAAGTAATGAAGTGTTTGGATAAGGGGAAAATTGAAAGTGAGGTAGTGCCCTTATCTTTCAGCCTCGACCTGATCGATACCCTGGATGATATAAGGCAAGAGGCAGGAATTGTTTACCCCGGTCACGATTAATTATGGGAGTATTCGAAGGCAATATTTTAAAAATGAGGACCTCGCTTAAAAAGAGTGGGGCTACGGTTGAGTATTATCTGCCTGTGTCGGGTGAAGAAATAGCGATGAACGGGCTGATAGGTAAAAAGATTAAAATAGAGTACCTGGGCCGGATTAACTGTATTCATTGTGGAAAGCCAACCGGAAAATCATTTGCTCAGGGATATTGCTATCCCTGCTTTATAAGTTTGCCACAAACTGATGCTTGCAGTCTGCACCCTGAAAAATGTGAAGCTCACAGAGGAATTTCACGCGATATGAGCTGGTCGGAGAAAAATTGTCTTTCAACTCATATAGTATACCTCGCCCTGACACCCGGATTAAAAGTAGGTGTAACCAGGGAATCCCAGGTTCCTTACAGGTGGATAGACCAGGGTGCCTGGGAAGCAATAGTGCTTGCAAAAACTGTTAACAGGTATTCTGCTGGCAAAATGGAAGTTTACCTTAAGAATTATATTGCCGACAAAACAAACTGGCGGCAAATGCTCTCGGGTACAAGAGATGAATCTGCTTTTCTTGCTGACGAGAAAAACAGGATAGTGGCATTATTGCCAGGGGAAATGCAGGATGATGTAAGCGAAGATTATGGTGTAACATCGATAAAGTACCCGGTGTTGAGTTATCCTCAAAAGATAAAATCATTGAACATTGAATCAACACCTGTTGTTGAGGCTTTATTAACAGGAATCAAGGGTCAGTATATAATTCTGGATAGCGGGGAGGTTTTGAACATTCGAAAAATTGGTGGATATTTTGTCAGAATAACAGTTTAGGTATGCAAAACAACCTGGAAAATACATCAGGGAAAGTGTTCTGGAAAAGGATTATACTGAGTATGATATTTCCCCTGTTTTTTATAATACTGTTATGGATAATAAGATTTGTTGAATATGAATTTGAGATTTCATTCAGCAGTCTCGGGATTTATCCTCTGAACCTGAAGGGTGTGCCGGGGATTATCCTTTCACCCTTTATCCACATGGATGCAGCTCATTTGTTTAACAACTCCATTCCACTGCTGATACTTGGTTCGTCGATATTTTATTTCTACTCTGATGTAGCATTCAGGGTAATAGCACTGGGCTGGGTATTAACCGGAATCATGGTGTGGATAACAGGCAGGGAGTCATGGCACATTGGTGCAAGCGGACTGGTTTATAGCTTTGCTTTTTTTCTCTTTGTAAGCGGCTTAATAAGAAAATATTTCAGATTGCTTGCTTTATCCATGCTGGTTGTATACCTCTATGGATCGATGGTATGGGGCATGTTTCCTTTTGTACAGTTACATGTATCCTGGGAGGCCCATATGATGGGTGCTTTTTCAGGAATTATACTGGCTTTCTGGTTCAGGAACGAAGGCCCTCAAAAGCCTCCGGAGCCGGAATGGCTTCAGAATGATGATGACAATGAATTTGAAAACAAATACTGGATTAATGAAGAAAACTAGAATTCATACTAAAGTCCCTGCCTTGTTGATCTTATTGCTTTGTGCAAGCGGCAGTGTAACAGCCCAGGAGAAAGAGGCTGTTGATTTCGAACTATTTGGAGGTGAAGAGATGCTAAATGTTTCACTTCGCTTTGATATTACCGAGATGATGAAGAAAAAGTCGACTGAAGACTACCAGGATGCCGTGCTTGTTTATTATTTTGACTCGGGTGATTCGCTGGTGAATAATATCAGAGTGCGTGCAAGAGGTAACCGGAGGCTGGATTTATGTGCTTTCCCTCCTCTCAGACTTAATTTTAAGAACTGTGAAAACAGTCCCTCTGACCTTGAAGGCATACCAAATGTCAAGCTGGTTACCCATTGTATGTCTAATAAAAAATTTGAAGAATACATTTTGAAGGAGTACCTGGGATATAAGCTGTATAATATCGTATCAGATACCAGCTTCAGGGTGCGGCTTATGAAAATAAATTACATCGATACGGGCAGGAAAGGTTTTAGTGAAAACCTTTATGGCTTTGTAATTGAACCCCTTGATTTGCTCTGCAGGCGTATTGAGGCACTTGAACTTGAGAATTTAGTTGTGAGAAGTCAGTACATTGACCCGGAGACTCTTGATAAGGTATGCATGTTCCAGTATATGATTGGTAATGAGGACTGGTTCCTTGCCAATCTCCATAACCTGAAACTTTATGAACCGATTAACGGAAATAAAGCGCTTAAAGGTATTGTTCCATATGATTTTGATTATTCAGGACTGGTAAATACCTACTATGCAGTACCTGCACCTGTATATGGCCTTAATAGTATTCAGGACAGAATATATGCAGGTAAATGCAGAAGCGATGATGAGTTCAGGCGACTGGCCGATTATTTCCTTAAGAGGAAAGATATATTTATACGGGAAATTGAATCACTGGATTTACTTGAAGAAAAAGAGAGAAAGAGAACAATAAAGTATATTGAATCTTTTTTTGACCTGTATAAGCGGGACTATATTATATTTTCGATGAAAAAAACATGTGCAGAATGAGAAGGAAGAGTTTGCTGACTATAGTTACATTACTTATTGGTTTAAGTCAGGTATTGCCCCAGGATAAACAGGAACAAGCTAAGTGGAAGTCGCCCGGGGAGGCCCTGAATACTTTTAATTTGTTTGAAGATGAAGATATACTTGAACTGTCATTAAAATTTGATATAACATGGTTTCTTCAGAATAAGCCGGAGAAAAATATGGATGCAATTCTGAGCTACAGGTATTCTGAAAGTGATTCATTAAACCTGAATATCAAGCTGCGGGCACGAGGCAATTTCAGGTACAATAACTGCATATTTCCGCCATTAAGACTCGACTTTGATGATATTGCTTTCAGTCACTCAGACCTCAAGAATATAAGGGATATTAAGCTTGTTACACATTGTGATTCATCCGAACTGTACCAGCAGTATCTTTTCAGGGAATACCTTGTTTATAAATTACTGAATATTGTCAGTGATTACAGCTTCAGGGTGCGCCTCTTAAAAATACGATACGTTGATATTGGCAGCGGGTCTCATTCTTTCGAGCACTTTGCCTTTGCTCTTGAACCAATGGATGTCCTGCTCGACAGGTTAGGAGCAACAGAGCTTGAAGATACTGTTCCTGTTTTCGAGACAGTTGACAGGGACATTATAGAAAATATTTCATTGTTTCAGTATATGATAGGTAACAGTGACTGGAACCTGCCAATAATGCATAACCTCAGGCTGATAAGTTTAAATGGAAGCAATACTGGCAAGCTGATAGCGCTTCCTTATGATTTTGATTATTGCGGGTTTGTAAATACACACTACGCTATGGCAAGGACCGACCTGGGGGTTGAATCTGTCAGAGACCGAATTTACCTGGGTCCCTGTATTGAAAGTGACAGACTGAGCACTCTTCTGGAGGAGTTTGAAGCTCACAGGGATGAATTTCTGTCGACTATCAGAAATTTTGTTTACCTTGATAGACCAGACAGGAGAGATCTTGAGAAATATATCATATCTTTCTATAAGGAATACAAGGATAACAAGATTGAAACGAATATAGGTGTCAATTGTATAAACAATTAAAAATCAGAACTTATGTCATCAATAATTAACTCTTTGAATTTAAGTGATACAGCCTGGTTTCTTATAAGGTTTGTACTTAATATTCTGACGCTTTTTATCCTGGTAAAGTTACTTTACTATGAATATCGTAAAGAAGGTGTTCCTGAATATCTTTTTGCATTCTTCCTTCTGGGCGTTATAGTATTCTTAATATGTACAGCCCTGGAAATGGTTTCGATCGGAATGGGATTTGCACTTGGCCTCTTTGCACTTTTTGGAATTTTGCGTTTCAGGACAGAAAGTATACCTGTTCGCGAAATGACTTATTTATTCCTGGTAATTGGAGTCGCAATGATTAATTCGCTCGTAAAGTTCCAGGACGTATTTAACGGAATTATTCTTTCTAACACATTAATTATCCTTCCTGCATGGATATTGGAGGCATTCCTGACACGAAACAGTTATCGTAAAAAGGAGATTATTTACGATAACATGGATGATGTTTTTGATGGTGAGGAAATTCTTAAGGAGAAGTTGACTGAGCTTACGGGTTATGAAATAAGGAAACTTATAATTACCAGGGTAGATCTTGTACGCAGGATGGCAAATATTACAATCTACTACAAAACCTGAGCTATTTTAGTTCACCAAGGTATTTTTCCGGCCAGTTCTCTGACGGGGAATTATCCTGCCGGATGCCCGGTGTTGATCTGCCCCTTTTAATATCATCCACTAGTAAGTTGTAAAGTTCTTCTACAATAAGGGGATTCTTATAGGCTACATTCTCTCTCTCCTCAGGTTCGATATAGAGATTATAGAGTTGCACAGGAGGCAGCCCCATTTCTTTTGCT
>JAZBNV010000149.1:0-5772 GCA_036350795.1 Marinilabiliaceae bacterium | reverse complement strand
TACCGCTTTAAGAAAGTTGGTGAACTCAGGTACCTTACATTGACTTTTCCTCCATTGCCACAGGATACAGAATGGTTTAGTATTATCGAGGAATGTGACATGAACTGTATGGCTGTTTATGGTATATGTCTCGACCCGGAAATAAATGAAGAAATAAATACCTGTTTCAGTGATATCGATAAGGGAAAATTAGCAGAGGCAATAAGCAGGTTTGAAATTTTGAGACAGGATATTATCCCGGAAAGTAATCCAATGCTTGGATCTGTTTATCTTAACCTGATAAGCCTGTACAATGATACAGATCAGCCGGCTAAAGCTGAAAGTCTTATAGTGGAGTTTAATAAGCTGCTGGTGCCTTTCAAGCAGGAGTTTATCAAGCTTCTCGGTAAATAAAACTATTTTGTCTTCTTGCCGAAAAGGAAATCAATACCGGCTGAAAGTACCCACCCCCTTGAATCGTATATATCTTTTATTGCTACCGGTGTATTAACACCATCTGCAGGATCATATTCCCTGATTATTTCAGATTCGCTGTACATAGTATATGAAGCTCCCAGATTGAGATCGATATAAGATCCGAGCATAAGCCCCACACCAGCGCCCAGGGTTACGGAATTACCTGTATACCTGTGTTCGTTATAGTATTCTGCATTAACACCAGGTTTCGATATACTTATACCCGAACTGGCCCTGTACCTGTTGTTTATAATATATTCACCTCCGAAAGCCAGCTCATAGCTGTTTCGCTCTATAATCTCAATATCCTCTAACTTCCTGCCCTCAAATTGAAGTGGTTTATCGAAATAATAATGCAGTCCTGCAAAGTATTTAAACCTGTTGCCTTTGATTTTTGTAAGGCCCAGGGACAGCATGGCAGGGATACTTACATTTTCAACACTTCCATTCAAGTAATTACTTATACCGGCATTATCGCTTCTCACCTCTGTAAGAAGGTCAATACTGGTCCTGAATTCGTATTTAAAAGCCCAGTTGGTTTTCAGATCGGGAGCGTAATTAATACTGATCACCGGGGTTATGCCTGTACCTGTAAATGATATGTCGGCTATGCTTTCCCAGCTTTTAATTTCATCCAGTGCTTCAGTTAAGGCACTTCTTGTATCTGCGCCCGCCACTGTTGTATCATTTGCTTCAGAAACATTGACAACAGTTTCTGTATAACTTACGGGTCGGACCAATTCTGTTGTCCCCGTATTCGAGGTATGAACCCAGTAAATATTGTCGATGCTGCTACGAGTATAATTTCGTGTATCCACTATCCTTATTCCGGCTGCTACTGAAAAACGGTTATCCAGGTTATAAGCAATATTGAGCTGGTAACCTATGGATAGAAGTCTTGACTTTTCGGTCCGGTCTGATCTGTCATATTTAACAGTCCCAAAGTCAATATCATCATCTGGTGTTGAAAGAGTTGAATTTACAACTGATGTTCTGTCAGCCAGGAATATATCGCCCGAGGGAAGGCCTCCATCGTAAGAAGTAACACCATCACCCGAAATTGGGTTTACTCCGGCAGAGAAAGCAAAGCGTCCTGTTTTATATACAGCATATACACCGGGAAAGAGCGGGTTGGTTAATTTTCCTTCATACTTAAGAGGCTGACCTTCATTAAGCCTCTCGTAACTGGCTGTTACCTGTTTAAGGCGGCCCGCCACCTGGTTATTCAGCGACAGGTAAAAACCGTCACTCAGATGAACAAGTCCGGCCGGATTATAATAAGCTGCGTCAATATCAAGCGAAGCGTCCCTGCACTGGAACCTTGTAAACATGGCACTCTGGCTGGTATTTGTTACCAGTCCGCCGGCAAAAACATAAACCGGGAATAATATTACAGGCATTAATAATAGCTTCTTCATGCTCTTAAGACTAAGTGATCATTCTTCAGGTTGCTCAATAAGCTACATAAATTATGCCTGAAATATAAAAAATGCGGACCCTTTTTACAGGATCCGCACCTTTTCTATTCTTGAAATTCGTTTTTAATCAGTGTAAATCTCTTCCTTAGAAATGAAGATCAACACCAATACCTACCAGCCATACTCCCCTGTCGTAAGTCTCCTGGTAACTAATAGGAGTGCCAACAGGCGGTGTCTTAACCTTATCGTAGGTTTCTTCAGCATAGCTTGTAAAAGCAGCACCAATATTGATGTCCAACAGTGAACCAACTGAGTATACAAATCCACCACCAAAAGAACTGGTATTAAGAGAATGAGTCATATCATTCTGGTATAGCTCATTTACTCCCGTCACTGTACCACTATAACCTGCACTGATTCCGAGTGCATCGGTAAGGCCAAATTCAGCACCAACGGAATACGAAAAGAAATTCTTATCAATCAGGTCAATGCCAAGTCCCTGGCTGTAATCAAGTGGCTGATCGAAGTAAGTGGTAAAGCCTGCAGTAAGCATAAGCCTATCTGTAGGCCTGAGCATTGCTGCCACACTCAGCAGAGCAGGCATATCTGCATTATACTCGTAGCCATTGGGGAACATTGAAGCGGTAGGTGCTCCGGTAAGAGGATCCACTGCTGTTACAAAATCTGAAGTTGTTTCGTTTTTGAACTTCAGAGAGGTCTTGCCTTCATACTTGATAGCAATATTCAGCATATCGATAGGCTGGATATTAACACTTATAACAGGTGCAAAGCCTGTAGCAGTCTGAAGAACTTCAGCTTCCTGATTCATAAGTCCGCCATATACAACAGATTTGCCTGCCAGATCAGTAGCTGCAGCTGTATATGCTCCCTGTACCTGGGCTGCTGTATAACCTGTAGGATCAATTCCCAGGCCCTGAAGTCCGGCTTCAAGTGCATCTGCCTGTGCCTGCAGAAGCTGTCCTGCACCCACTAGCTGAGCAAGGGTAAAATCTCCGCCTCCGCCATCAATTATAGGCTGAACAGAGGCGGCTGCACCGGAAGCATTTCCGGACAGTGCTGTAAAAACATCCGCAACACCTGTTGGTGTACCCAAAAAGTCAAGGTTTACATTCCGGAGGTAACCATTATAGGTGTTTTTGGCTGTTACCATTCTTCCGCCAACAGCTATGGAGATCATATCGTTTATTTTATAGGCCACGTTTAGCTGGTATCCAAAATAGATGGATGAAGCTTCGAACTTTGCCTCCAGGTCATAACCTGTAACCCCTGCACCACTCAGAGAATATGCAATAAGAGAAGGATCATATTCAATCCTGGGAAGACCATCTGAGAATGTAGCTCCGCCACCACCGCCAATTGGATTGAAAGCAGCTGATACAGCAATTTTGCCAAGGTTATAAACACCATAAATAGATGGGAATGCCGGGGCAAAAACATCACCTATATATTCCTTTGTCTGTGTTGGCGTCACACCATCCAGAAGAGGGAAATTTGTGTTAATCCACCTGGTCTGGGTAATAGTTTGATTGCTAACAGAAAAATGAAGGCCCTTATCCATCATTACCGTGCCGGCAGGGTTGTAGTAAACAGCATCGACATCGAGCGAAGCTCCGCGACACATCAAACGGGTCCATGCAGCACTCTGATTGGTATTGGTAACCAGACCCCCTGCCATCAGGCTTGCGGCAAAGCAAACCAGTGCAAAAGTCAATAAGATTTTTCTCATAGTATAGGTTTTAAAAATAATTTGGTGCGATAAATATATGAATATTTTATTTATACCATAAAAAATCAACTCCAAGAGTACTCGCTTCTCTCTCAAGATTCTCCACCACTATCCTGTTTCTGCCTTTGCTAAGTAACACTCTTCCAAGACTATGATTCCTGGAATATGTGTTATACTTGCCAGCCAGATTAAATTCACTTGCTGTACTCCCCGGATCATCCTCGAGATACACCTTTACCAGTCCCGACCCTGGCATGTGTGCAATAACCATGGTAAGGGTATACTCGCCCTCTTCGGGAACTCTGAGATTAAAATAAACCTTATCTCCCTGCCTGCTAAAATCGTAGAAAACAGCCCGTCCCCCGCTCCACAGGTAGTTATATCTCAGCCTGTCGAGAGGATAAACAGATATTATATCCTCAGCCTCAACAAAAACAGCATTGGCCGAGCCCAGGTAGGCCTGAGGGTGCTCCCATACCGGCATCTCCTGCTTCTCCAGGTCGGATTCTGAGATAAAGGTACAGTCATCAATTGCTGAAGGCAGCGAATAATAATATACTATTCGTGCATAATCAAAGTTCTGAACCACTCCATGGTGCAGAAGTTCCATATAAAAAGTAAAACTTTGCTCAAAGGGGATATCATCCGAAATATGAAACCTGTAATTAGTAACAAAGCCCCTGTTGGCCGGTCCGTCGTTGCGTGGCTGACCACAGTAAGCATAGTCGAAAAGACTGGCCGATGACCACGAATAATTAAAATAATCTTCAGAACCTGTACCTATAAAAACAGGCTCTGCAGGATTATCAACAAATATCTTTTCATCTCCTTCACCCCACCAGTTACCCCATGATGTTGGTACCTGGGATGGATTTTTCAGGAAGGCTGAAGTACCAACAAAGCGACCTTTGCCCATCGCCAGCAGGTAGGGAATATCAATAATATCCCTGTTGGATGCTGTAAGCCCGCGATTAATTCTCCATTTTGCCCTGAAGTGCATTGAACTGCCATCAACCCATTTATAATCTGACACTTCCAGACCGGCATCAAGATTAATATCTGACTTACCACGATTTTCCAATATCACCACAGCAGATGATTTAAAAGGCATATGGAACCTGCATTCCATAGTACCGTCGTCACTTACTGTAAAGGGAAGGCTTCCGTAGGGATTAATACCGGGAGCAGCTCCAAAGAAATCTCCCAGGGGTGACATAAGCTGTGGAACACTGGCACCATCAAAAAATATCTTAAGCACAGATTCCCTCAGAACATTTCCGGCATGGTTATTATTTACTCTTACGATAAAATCAGTTATCACACCGGGTCCGTTCAGCAGGTATAAGGTATCTGAGCCCCCGGCGGCAACAGTAAGGCTTTTATCCAGGCCAGACTGCTTTATTGTTTCCAGTCCGGAAAAACGACTTTCTATCTCTTCTATTATTGAAGAATAGGTAGTGAAGTCATCAATACTGAAGCTGCGCACCTTCATTCCAGGCTTATATCTTCGTATTTCAATATGGTAGAAGTGTAAGTTCTCAAGTTCTCCCTTCCATTCAATCCTGCATCCTTCAGAGAAGGCCAGGGGAAAGTATGAAGCATCATTTTGCCTGAAAATACCTTCGTAATATCCTGTTGTATCTCCATTTAGCGCACCTGCCATCTTCCATAGAAAATCTTCGGCCGGTCCCTCCCAGAATGCTGTCTTCTCTCCATCAAGACGGAGTTTGATTACACCATTCATCCTGGCGGTCCATGTTCTCACTATTGCACCAGGTCCTTTAATGTCACAAATCAGGTATTCGCCCGTGCCGGTGCTGTCGGGCTCCGACAGAATCTCCTGGAAGCCCGGCCGGGGTTCGCCACCAAAACCGTCTGAATTCTGAAACCACCCGGGACTGTATGGATGACTGCTCCTGCGATCGTACGAAGAAAACTGGTGAAGGCTGTATTCTTCTGAAGGAGCAAGAGTTAGCCTTGAAAGGTCGGTCAGTTCCTGCAGCAGTGTTCCGGTGTTGACCTCTGCAGTATATTCAACATTTGTACACGATACCACTAAGAGAAAGCTGAAAGCTGGAATAAATATGTTTTTCATAGTTAAGTTAATTATTGAAATTCAATACAATTTATCAATATTTGACCAATGCCAGG
>JAZBNV010000148.1:0-12155 GCA_036350795.1 Marinilabiliaceae bacterium | reverse complement strand
AGAAATTCGCCTGGCGTGTAATAGCATATTTAAATAGTCCGTAAGCTCCTGCAAGAGCCTGTTCGGCATTGTCCTGGCTTACCCAGAACACATCCGGGTGTGTTATATTAACCGGTTCCTGGTCCAGCAGTTTGGTACATCCAACCGAGGAGAAAAGAACCAGCATCATTACATATATTAATATCTTTTTCATAGTCATATCTTATTTAAAATCTTAAATCAAGTCCGAAAGAGATAGTTCTTGCCTGGGGGTATCCATTTCCATAAACGTGCCCTTTGGCATCAACAAGCGTTGCATCAACCACTTTCTTAGACTTCTGCCATTGCCAAACATTCATCATCGATGCATATAGGCGCAGACGAGACATATCAAATTTGCCGATAAAGCTGTTCTTATCGAAAGTATATCCTATTGAAGCATTGGTAATCTTCCAGTAGTCACCCGGCTCAATCCAGAGAGTCTGGTTGCCTCTGAAGCCGTAGAAAGGACCGAGGCCCTGTCCGGCAGGATACAATGCAGGAAAATCAACTCCTGCTGCTCCGTCGCCCGGCTTTTCCCAGAAAGTGAACTGGCTCAGGTCGGCAAGTCCCCTGGTAGCCCAGTTTGTTCCTCCCCTGTCATAAGAGTCCATATAACTCTGCAGAACAGTGTTTTTGATGTCTGCCCCGAATGAGAACTGGCTGTAAGCCCTGAAGTACCAGTTACCATACTGCATGTTAATATTGAACGAGCCTACGAGATCCGGAACGGGTGAATAATCCCGTACCAGCTGGTAATCATGATCTTCATTCAATACATAATCGCCGTTAAGGTCTTTCCAGATCGGGAATCCGGGCCTGATAGCTGCCCATGCACTTTTACCGGTAAGAGCCTGGCCTGTATAGGGGTTAACCGGAAGCTGGCTGAGATCATCAATAATATAATCATTGATAAACATCTTGTAAAGGTTAATAGGTCTCCCTACTACATAACCGTAGTCAGATCCCGTATAATCCCTGTTACCGTTTGGCAGCTTGCTAATAAAGTTTTTGTTAGCACTCAGACCGGCTGTAAGTTCCAGGCGGAATTTATTGTTCCGTGGAAAAACATGACCTGTAATCATAGTCTCCCATCCATAGTTAAGTATACCTGCCACATTAGCTTTTGCCGCGTTATATCCTGAGTATGCGGGGAAGTTAATATCGAAGAAGAGCTTGTCGGTTAGCTTGTTATAAGCATCAAAGGTTACAGTAAGTCTTTGCTTGAACATATCAAGTTCAAAACCGATATCCCACTGGCGTGAGTTTTCCCATGAAAGTGAGTTATTGCCAATTGCGTTATAATTGGGAACAACACCTGTTATGCCTCCGTAGGATGAAACCACCATCTGGTTTGCCCAGAAGGCATTTCCACCATAACCAAGGTTATATTTACCAAATCTCAGGTAGTTCTCGGGGAATTGCTTACCATTAATACCCCAGCTGAATTTGAGTTTGGCAAAATCAATAAAGCTTTCAATATATGGTTTCAGCCATGGTTCGTCAGATAGTACCCATGCTGCTGACAGAGAGGGGAATTTCGCCCAGCGAACGTCTTCTCCGAATCTTGAAGAACCGTCGACGCTGAAGTTAGCTCCAATGATGTACCTGTCCTTAAATTTATATGAGAACCTGGCAAAATATGAGAGAAGCGCATTAGCACTCAGGTCTGTATAGCCGTTTACCTCATCTACCTGGTAACGATCGTTAATAACCTGGATGGCATCGCTACCGAAGCCTACTGCCGAGAGGGCCATATCCTCGTAGTTGTTATAGTCAATCTTCTGACCTATAAGGGCAGTTACGCTGTGGTCCTTAACATCCTTGAAATAACTCAGGTAGAGGTCGGAAGAGAGGTTACGCCTGTTATAAAGAGCATAACTTGCATATCCGTCACCTTCGGTCCTTGTAACTGAAGGTTCGTAGAAGTTCTTCTTGTTACTGTTATATACAAAGCTTAGCTGTGAGTTAATGGATAATCCTTCAAAAATATCAAGTTTTGCGAAGTTTGATATAGTGGTTGTAATTGCCCTGTCAGTATTTAGTTTTGATTCAAGCTCACCCATAAGACCCTGTTCTTTTTCAGGAGTAATATAAAAGAGTGATGATTGCTGTCCGGATGGACTGACCGGAAGCGTTGAGTTCATATTAAAACTTCCCTGGTAAGGATTACCCTGGCCAGTCTGGTTGTCGGTATATACAACACGCGAAATAAGCTGGTTGGTAAATCTTTTTCCAACCTTCGAATTAATGTTGCCTGAGAATGTATACCTGTCAACTCCCGTAGCCCTGACAACACCTTTATTGTCGTCGTAGCCTACTGAAATCCTGTAGTTTGAAGATTCCTCACCACCCCTCATGCTAAAGCTGTACTGTTGCTGAACACCGGTCTGGTAGAACATACCCTGGTAGTCTACATTATTATTAAATGCAGGGTTCAGGCTGTCAGACAACATAATGGGAACAGAACCTCTCAGAAGCTCGTCGTGCATCCACCATGTATTAATCATATCCATTTTTGCCCTTCTTTCTGCTGCTCCTACAAGCATAGGTACCAGGTCGGGTTTTGGCTGGATACCATAGTTGGCACTGAAAGTAAATTCTGGTTTGGCCAGAGCCTTACCTTTCTTTGTATTTATTATTATTACACCGTTTGCACCCCTTGAGCCGTAAATTGCAGCTGCTGAAGCGTCTTTAAGGATGTCGATACTTTCAATGTCCTGGGGATTAAGTGAGGCAAGGAAGTCTGTGTTTGATACATTGTATCCTGCAAGGTCTTCAAGTGAGGTCTGAACACCATCCACAACATACAGTGGGTTACTGAAAGCAGTGTTCGCATTCAGGTCTCCGGAAATACTTGAGTTCCCCCTGATCACAACTGCTCCCCTTGCACCCGGCGCACCACTCAGGGTTACGTTCTGTAGCCCTGTTGACTGAGAAGCAAGAAGTGAGGATACGCTTGTTACCGGAATACTTTCCAGGGCGTCGCTCCTGATACTGGTAATTGAAGCTGTTACATCGCGCTTGTGTACCCTCTGGTACCCGATTGCCACAACTTCATCAATTACCTGGGCATCGGTTTTTAGCCTTACCTCAATAGAGGTCTTTCCTGCAACAGGTACTTCTTTTGATTCGTAGCCGAGAAATGAAAATACAAGGGTGGCGTTTTCGTCGCAGAAAATGGAGAATTCTCCATCAGCATTGGCTGCAACACCATTCGTTGTGCCTTTCTCAACCACGTTAGCTCCGGGGAGGGTGTAACCGTCCACGTCCTTTATCACACCAGTCACTGTTTTGGACTGTGCCATAACAGTAGATCCACTGAGTGCAAGGAATAGAGCCATACACAAAAAAAAGATGGTTTTTTTCATACGTGAGATTTAATTATAGGTTAACAATATTTAGCAACATCAATTTTGATCTTGCTTTTCTAACTATAAATGTATTGGGTGTAACTCTCAACAAGCTGTAAAAAAATCAGGACTTAGAGTAAAAATTCAGTTTTTACAGTAAAAATCTTTCAAAAACAGTAAAGATTGTTCAAAATGTTTTGTAACATAGCGTTCTTTTAGTTACGAACAAAGAGAATTTAATCACAGGAATTGATAAGTTATGTGCGTAGAGCAAGGGTCATCATTAAGCTATCCACGGAAGAGTTTGTTGATTTTTATATTTATGATAATCAGCATTATACACATGTATCCTAATGACAGATTCACCCATCTTACCATCAACAATGGTCTTTCCCAGTCGTCGGGCAAGGCAATTGTTCAGGATGAATATGGTTATATGTGGTTCGGCACGGCTGATGGTTTAAACAGGTACGACGGTTACAGTATAGTTAAATATTATAATAGCCCGAACAGTAAGTTTTCACTTCCCAGCAATGATATTTCATACCTGTATTCCAATCCCTACGATTCAGTTTTATGGGTTGGTACCCAGGATAAGGGACCGGCCCTTTACCTGAGGGAAAGAAATAACTTTATTACTTTTAGTGCCACCCTGGAAAGAGCCGGTTATTCTGAGTTCGGGCATATTACAGGCATAGTGGCCCTGAACAGGGATACTGTATTAATTTCTACTAACAACAGAGGATTATATCTTTATAGTGCCGCAGACTCTCTATTCAGCAGGTTTGATCTGGGGACAAGCCCGGGGATTAATAATATTAAAGCAATGTTAAAGGATAGCCGGAGCAGAATCTGGATTGGAACAGGCTCAGGTTTATTTACATTTAATCAAAGTAGCCTGCAAACGGGCAGTAAACCGGACTTAATTGACAGTGGAATTCTGGGAAGCAGGAATATAACTGCCCTGGCTGAAGACTCGCGCGGGTATCTTTATATCGGAACCCACACTTATGGTGTTATCAGGTTCCATCCTTCGACGGGTGAAGCCACCAGGCTTATATTTAATGAGAATGCCCCGGGATTAGCGGGAAAGAATATTACTGCTGTTCTTGTTGATAAAATGAATAACCTCTATGCCTCTACATCTGAGGGTCTATATAAGTATATTGCAGCGACAGAGAATATAAGTCTATATTCCGACGATCCCAATAATCAGGAATCATTAAATGATGATAATATCAGCGTCCTGTATGAAGACAGGTCCGGGATTCTCTGGATTGGCACCTTCCTGGGTGGAATTAATATACTCGATCCCTCAAGAAATCGCTTTTCCAAGTATAATGATTTTTTGTTTTCAGTTCAAAAGGACCAGAGCACAAATAATGTAATGTCGATAGTAAAAGATAAAAACAATTCGGTTTGGGTAAGTACTTTGAATGGTCTTTATGAACTTACGGAGGATTATTTTAATAGAGAGCAGTCTGACCTTTATATCAGGAAAAGATTTGACAAAATTCAAGCCGGTTTGCATTATAACCGGGAAGCCGGTTTATTTTATACTTACCAGGGTGATCTTTACAGGATAAGGAACAATGAAAGTACGCAACTCCTCGAAAATATCGTAAGACAACAAACAGGATTGGATTTCCCGGGTTTTTCTTCTGCTTTAACAGATTCTGACGGGATTATCTGGTTTGCAGCAAACAATGAACTCCTGCGCTTCGATCCTGATGCTATGATGTTCAGGCGGGTTCAATATACCGATCAGAACGGTGAGCTGATACCCCTCTATATTCTAAGCATGGTAGAAACATACGATGGAAGTATCTACCTGGGAACCTATAGTGGTGAGCTTTATAGGTTCGACCGTCACCTCGGGACTTTTACAGGATTGATAGAATCCGGGGTATACACGGATATTATAGGGTATTCAAAAATTTTTAGCCTGGCTGAATCAAAACCAGGAGTACTCTGGATAGGCACAAATTGCGGATTATACTGCTATAAATATGAAACAGGAGAGCTGAGCAGGTACCTTATCGAAGACGGATTGTCAAATAACCTGGTATATGGTATTCTGGTTGATCCAGTGGGGAAAATATGGTGCAGTACCAATTTTGGAGTTTCAGTATATGATCCTTCAGCCGGCGAATTTATGAATTACACACATAATGATGGCTTGCAGAGTAATGAATTTAACCAGAATTCATTTTACATGGATAATGATGGTATGTTTTATATGGGAGGTATTGATGGCATGAATATATTCGATCCTTTGTCAATTGAGAAAAATACATATTTGCCACCTGTATATATTGAATCAATGGAAATACAGTACCAGGATGTAACACCTGATGATTACCCCGAAATATTCAGTGCCCTCTATGGCAATGGAAAAAAGAGTATCAGTCTCCGTCACAGGCAGTCAACATTCAGTTTTGAGTACAGCGCCTTAAACTTCAGTCAGCCGGAACGTAATACCTATGAGTATATGCTCGAGGGATATGATGATGCATGGATAGATGCAGGTAACAGGCGAATTGCATCGTATACACATGTAAAACCCGGAGCTTATACATTTATGCTAAGGGCATATAATAGTGATGGAATTATGTGTTCTGAAACTGCAAGCCTGGCAATTGAAATAATTCCTCCTTACTGGCAAAGAAAATGGTTTATCAGCGTTTTTATATTGATGGTATCAGCCTCGGTGTACCTGGTATTCTATCTTAGAATAAGGAGCGTAAGGAAACAGAACGAACTGCTTGAAAGAAGAGTGAATGAAAAAACTGAAGCCATTAGTCTGCAGAGTGAGAAAATAAGTTTACAGAACCAGGAGCTGAAGAAGATAAACCAGGTAATACTTGAGAAAAACAGGCAACTAAACGATCAGCACATAAAAATTACGGAGCAGAGAGATGACCTGATGCGGCTGACTGACGAGCTTCAGGAAGCAAATCAGTCGAGACTAAGGTTTTTTACTACCATATCGCATGAATTCAGAACACCCCTGACACTTATTATTAATCCCCTTAAAGGTTTAATGGATAACCTGGGAGATATGGGTCGCGACACTGTTACCAGGCAACTCAGGACCATATATGGAAATGCGTCAAAGTTGCTGGTACTGATAAACCAGCTGCTCGATTTCAGAAAGGGAGAGGTAAAAGGCTGGGATCTGGAAATTTCAGAGTTTGATTTTGTAAGCTTTGTCAGCGAAACCGTAGGCATGTTTTCAGACTTTGCTTCACAAAGAGGAATAGATCTCAGGCTTGAATCATCTCATCCATCAATATTGCTCCGGGCAGATCAGCTGAAGATTGAGAAGGTTGTTCTGAATTTGATTTCCAATGCATTAAAACATACACCCGAAAAGGGTAGTATAGAGGTAAAGGTCAGAACACTGAAACTTGAATCAGGAGACCGTGGTGCAGAGTTTTCGATTGAAGACTCAGGACCGGGCATCGCACCGGGAATCAGGAAGCATATTTTTGAACGCTTTGGCACAAGTGCAAAGGTAAAGGGAAGTGAATTCAGTGGCAGCGGACTTGGGCTGTCGATAGCAAAAAGGTTTATAGAGCTTCATGAGGGCAATATAGACTTTGAGACCGGAGAAAAAGGTACGAGGTTCTTCTTTCAGCTGTCGCTTGATAAACTCAGGGTGGAAGAAAAGGCGTCCGGACTCAAAGGGGATATTTTTCCCATCGATGCTGAATCCCTGTTATCCAGTCTTGAAGCATATATACCCTTAAATGTAAATAATGTTGAAACAGGCGAAGATATCAGGAGAAATAAACTTTTACTGATTGAGGACGATGAAACTCTTGCTTCATATCTTGAGGATGTTCTTTCATTAACATACAGGATTATCAGAACAGATAATGCAGCGGGTGGAATGCAGATGGCCCTTTCTGTACGCCCCGATGTTATTGTAAGTGATGTTATGCTGCCTGATTTCGATGGATTTGAACTTTGCAGGAAGCTTAAAGATGATTTCCATACAGCCCATATACCGGTTGTTTTGCTTACGGCCCTCTCGGGCAGGGAGAATGAGCTGAAAGGATTGAAGAGCGGTGCTGATGAGTTTATTACAAAACCCTTTGATCTGGAACAACTTCTTCTGAGATTGAAGAATCTTATTGAAATGAGACCCAGGATAATATCCAGCGTAAACAGGGATACAACATATTTAACGGACCGGAAGTTTACCGACAGTGAAGACAAAACCTTTTTTGAAAAAGTAGTTGGTATTGTTGAAGATAATATTTCCGACAGTAATTTTAATGTTGATGAATTATGTGCCGGGCTGGATATCAGTCATCCACAGGTATATCGGCGCGTAAAAGCTATTACAGGCCTTTCCATATCCGAATTCATAAGAAATATAAGGCTTAAAAAGGCAGCTAAATTATTATTAACTGGCGACTTTAAAATAAATGAGGTGGCCTACCAGGTGGGTTTCAGTGATGCAAACTACTTTACCAAGTGTTTCACTAAATTATACGGGCAGACTCCCAGGTCCTTCCTGCGGAACACCAGTATCTGATGTATCTTATTATTCCTTAATAAGTTTTATCCTGTACCTGCTGCCTGAGTCTGTAGTCAGAATCAGCATGTAATATCCCTGCTTCAGATCTGATATATCCATACTGTAGGTGGTCCCGCTTCCGTTAATAGTGCCACTATCAACCAGATAAGCATTTATTGAGTATATGCTGTAATTGTACTTTGAGAATCCATCATGGGGCAGGGTAATATTTACAATACCCGTCGAAGGCACAGGAAATGCACTTAGTTCATTAATCTTCAAATCATTTATACCCACCGATTTATCGTAGCATCCCACCAGGTCAATTTCAGCTAAGGAGGTCCAGATATTGTCGTTCTGCTCTGACAGGGCCCTTAGCCTGAGATATCTTCCTGAAATTGCATTCAGTTTAACTATCTGGGGTCCATAGGTATTCTCAAAAGTTCCCTTCTTAACATAGCTTCCCCAGTTATTTTTATCGTTTGTAAGATATATTTCGTAGTCTTTTATCCTCCCATTCACCCCGTACTGCCTGGGTAGGCAGCTTATTTTGCTGATAAAATATGCTGCTCCAAGGTCTATCTGTATTTCATGCGGGTGAGTTGGGGAGGTGTATTTCCATTCTGTATGCCAGATGGTATTCACGTCATCATCAAAAGCATTTGATGCCGGTCCGTCATCTTCCTGGCTGTCAGTATATATAAGGCTCCAGTTATCCTTTGGTATATCTGCGGGATTGGAGCAGTCATCCACCGAAGGACAGGTAGTGGCTGATACCATGTTCTCAATTGTACGCGAGTATTCCTGCCCGTTTTTTGTTACCTTAAGTGTTACTGTATACGAACCGGGTTCACCCAGCACTACTTTTGGGTTCCTGGTATCTGTGTCACTTATATAAGCAGGTTCGGGGCTGATAGTCCAGTTCCATGCCGAACCAGCGTGGTTAAGAATGGAATGATCGTCAAAATGAAGTGTGTCAAGAAAGCAGTTGAAATTGGGCCTTTCCACCCAGGGATTGATTATCGGTATAAAATCAGGATCAGCAAGGGGTGCTTCCCAGACTCCTGCACTTCCTCCAACCCTTATTTTACTATCCCTGAAGAAGGGAAGAGCCAGGTTAACTTTCATCCCTGAAGGATAGCCGCTATCGTATTCTGCCCAGTCTGACATTCCTTCCCTGCGGTAAAACACTTTAGCAACACTGCCTTCTTTTGAATTGGTAAACAGGTATACAAGGTCTTTTCTATCTGATCCGGGTTGTACTACTATATTCTTGGTATATTCTGAAAGGCTTCCGCTAATATCATTCCAGGTATCACCTCCGTCTGTTGATTCAAATACTTTACCTGTGTCTGTAGACCATGTACCGTTTTGTAGACAGGCATAGATATGTTCAGAATCATAGGGTGAGATATCAAAGAAAAGTTTTCCCTTCCAGTAAGCGGTTCCATAACTTCCATTTGTAAGTGCTGGTTTTAAGGTCCAGGTCTTTCCTCCATCTTCACTTTTATAAAGTCCGTATCCTACTATGTCGGCATAGATCACTTCAGGATTGCTGTAACTTATCTGCATATATCTCACCCTATCGGGGAAGGAGTGAAGAAGGTCGTAGGTGAATCCCATATCTTCACTTTTCCAGAAACCCTGTCCTTCTCCCAGCATAAGAACACCGTAATAATTTGGATGGTGAAGCAGGTTGCCCCTTCGTCCTCCATATTCGTCCATATTTGGATACTTACTGAAGATAAACCTTCCTTCAGGCTCTGCTTCGGCAGTTTCGGGCAATATCCATCCGCTGCCAAGGTCATTGAAAGCAACATGCCGGCTCTTACCCTTCAGTACCCAGCCGGTAGGGGATTCAGCACCACCCATCCTGAGGGCCTTGGATCCGTACATATCGCTGATGGCTGTATTTCCGTTATGGTACCTGCCTCCAACCACAATATCCTCGTTCCAGGCCTGGTCAAAACCCCACATATCCGAACCTATCAGCCCATTAATACGTGCATAGTAGTTGTTGGTAGAAGTGAAATTATCTGTAGTCAGGATCATTCCCCCATCGGTAGAGACCCATGTTTCTCCATTTGAAAGTAGTTTCATGTCCTGGATGTCGGGGTGTATTGCAAAATCACCATGGTAGCCACCAACCGGGGTAAATGAACTGCCTCCGTTTACAGATTTATAGAGAGTTGTGGTACCGGCAAAAACAATATTCTTATCGTAGGGAGCTACTTCAAGAACCAGGTCGAAATAGCCCTGCCCGTTATTCATCTCCAGGGATGAGGTATTACCACTGGCAAGGTGTTGCCAGGTCCAGGTGCTTTCTGAAAGAGTGCCCCTGTAAAGCAAGGGTGTATTGCCCGTACTTAGCATAAGAACAAAAAGGAGATTGGGATCATTCCCGGTAACTGCAAGAAGGGCTCCGCTGGAGTTTGAGATGGCAGGGAAGGAACTTATCTTTGAAAATGTAGCACCACCGTCGATAGATTCAATTACTTCGAAATAACCTGATGCATTTTCGGTTATGGAGTAAACCCGGGATGGATCGTCGGGTTTTATTTCCAGGTCCCAGCTTCGCAGGTTCCAGGGGGCTGTCCATGTCAGCCCTGCATCATATGAGATTCTGACACCCTCATTTGCAGCGGCATAAACAGTGTCGCTGTAATTACCATATATTTTAAGTCTTACTGAATGGAACTCACCTGAAGGGCTAAGTAAAGGATTCCATGTATTTCCTCCATCAGTGGTTTTATGTACCTGGGTGCCTGCCGACAGATAAACTATATCAGGGTTAAGAGGATCAATTGCAACCGCTGTTATTCCTCCTCCAAAGGGATAGTAAAGTCCCGTCTGGGACCATGTAGTACCCTTGTCTGTAGATTTATTTGCTATCCCGGTCTCTGTGCCACAGTAAAGTATATTATTGTTGCTGGCTGACACATCAAACGAATATACATTGGCCTGCCAGGGGCAGGATAAAGGAGCAACAGGATTATTGTCACTGTTTAGCCAGTAGGTTTCTTTCGGACCAAGGAAGGTCCAGGCTGGACTTTCTTTTCTTTCAGTCCTTGTTACAGCAGCAAGCTGTGATTCCCTGAGCTTAAATCTTATTTTATCCAGGTCAGGCATCACTATGCTGCCATCTGGCTGAACATAAGGAGATAGCTCCCTTACCCAGGTTTTATAATACTTCGAAACAGCATTCTTTTCTTCTCCCCGAATAGATATATACCTATCGTAAGCAGTCCTGATATCATTATAATTTACCGGGTATTTATACAGCATTTTTGCCCATTCCGGAAGATCAGTGCTGTAGGCTGGTTTGTAAGATTTCAGTAAGGGCGATATTTCATCATAGCTTGTGTGTCCCTGACCGTACGAAGCCATAAACAGAAACAGCAAAGCTGTTGAAAAGTAAAATGAGCGGCTAATTATTTTCATAACACGTGTTTATGAATTCAGAACCTCAAATTTACACACTTATAAGTTCAGAACAAAACAAACTTAATCATTCACAGAAAAAACTCAACGAAAGTATTTTCTGCAATAAGTAAGAATTGGATCAGGCTTAAAGTTCAATTGATACAGGACAGTGGTCGGAGCCCAGAATATCGCTGAGTATCTCAGCATTTCTTACCGATGCCAGGATGTTTTGGCTAACCAGGAAGTAATCGATTCTCCACCCAATATTTTTTGGCCGGGCACCTGCCCTGTAGCTCCACCATGAGTAGGCTTCGGTTTTATCGGGATAGAAGTGGCGGAAGGTATCTGCCAGTCCGCCACCGGTAAAGCGATCCATACCGTCTATTTCTTCCTGCATAAAGCCGGCCGATTTATTATAGTTTGCTTTTGGTCGTGCCAGGTCAATTTCTTTATGTGCCACGTTGAAATCGCCACAGGCTATTACAGCTTTCCTTTCTTCGAGACTTTTAAGGTAGTTATAGAATGCCAGATCCCATTCCTGGCGGTAGTCGAGGCGCTTAAGGTCGTTGCCCGAATTTGGAACATATACATTAACAAGGAAGAAGTCTTCAAATTCCAGTGTAAGTACTCTTCCTTCCGTATCGTGTTGCGCTATATTAATTCCTTTTTTTACCGAAAGCGGTTCTGTTTTTGTAAGAACGGCTGTACCTGAATATCCTTTCTTTTCGGCCGAGTTGGAGTAGATATGATAGTCTCTTAGCCCGGAAAGGGTTTCATATACCTGATCATCCTGGGCCTTGGTTTCCTGGAGGCATAAAATATCGGGGTTAATT
>JAZBNV010000147.1:0-43947 GCA_036350795.1 Marinilabiliaceae bacterium | reverse complement strand
CACTGCTTGATTCGCTTATAAATACCGTTGACAACCCTTATATTTATAAGCTCGAGCTTTACCATGCTGCAACAGGTAACCGTTTTCTGGTGGGCGATCCAGGTGTTGCATCCACGCCTTACCTGACTACTGCACCCGGAGATGAAAAAGCTGTCCTTACCCTCTCGTTAAATGTTCCGTGGATAAATACAGAGTATGTAATTTACAGGTACAATGACTTAAGTGCCACCTGGGACTCTGCAGGCGTAAGCACGATGCTGGTTTATACTGACACCGGCCTGGTGAATGAGCAGGAATACTGTTATTATATAAAAACAGTGGGAGAATATATGAAAACCGGCTTACCTGATAACATCATCAATTTCTCGCAACAGGTATGCCTTACTCCTTTTGATAATGAAGCACCCTGTGTACCTGAACTGCAGGTGTCATCGAATTGCGATTCACTTTATAACCAGCTGGTATGGACCCTGGAAAACCAGGAATGCTATGAGGATGTTGCAGGTTATTATGTTTATTCCTTAGCTGAGAATGAAGGGGAAGTGAGCCTTCTTGCCACAATAAATGACCGGGATATTATGCAATACAGGCACGGACCGCTTGAGGTGGTTGCCGGGTGCTACGAAGTGTCGGCTTTTGATCTTAATGGCAATGAAAGTGAGCATTCGATGCGTATATGTGTCGACTCATGTAATTATTACGAGATACCAAATGTTTTCACACCCAATAATGATGGTGCAAATGATATTTTAAGGGCAAAAACAACAGGTCTGGTAGAAAAGGTGGATTTTAAACTCTTTAACCGGACAGGCATCCTCGTTTATCAGACCAGTGATCCCCGGTTAAACTGGAACGGTACATATAAGGGAAAACTGGTTGGTCCGGGAGTTTATTTTTACCAGTGTGATGTATATGAGAACAGGATAGGAGGACTCCAGCAGTTCCACCTTTCAGGCTTTATTCATGTAATTACCGAGAAAGGTGCAAGCCCGACAATAATTGAGTATTAAGTTTAATATGAGGAAAATCCTGATAATAATATCAATCTGCCTGAATTCTGCATTTTTCTTAAATGCCCAGGAAACAGATAGTTATATTCTGAAAGCCACCGCCCTGATTGATGCCGGCAAAACTGATATGGCAATAGACGAGTGCTTAAGGGGCCTGGCTGTTAAGGATGACTACCGGCTGCTTCAGATACTGGGAGAAGCCTGGATGGAAAAGGGCAATAACACTAAAGCAGAAGAGGCTTTTTCAAGGGCATCGGGACTCCGTGAAGGAGCCGGATCATTTGGCCTTGCAAAGCTATATGCTTTATCGGGGCAGGTGAAAAAGGCAATCGATCAGCTCAGGTTCCATCTGAAATCAGATTTTAAGCTGCCCGGGAAAGAACTTCTGCTCGAACCTGCCTTTAAAGGACTTTCAAATACCGGTGAATGGAAGGAACTCTGGTCGGCCGGATGGTATACCCGGCTCGAGGAAGGAAAGGCCGAAGCCAGTTACCTGATTAGCAATAAGCGTATTGATGAACTGGCTGCCCTGCTTGATTATCTTAAGCCAATGTATGAAGGTAGTTCTGACTTATTTTATATTAATGCCCTGTACCTTAATGCTTCAGGCAAAAAGAAGGAGGCCTCACACTTATTTAAAAAGGCTGTTGATCTTGATAAAAGCGACCCGATAAAATGGAAGGCTCTTGTTAATGCCTGGCTTGATGAGGGATTGTACTTTGAGGCAGCAGTACTTTCAGCCGAAGCCCTGAAACTGCATCCGGGCGAAAGAAGTTTTATTCTTACAGGGGCTTCAGCTTTGAGAAAAGCGGGAGACAGGCCGGCAGCCCTGAAAGAGGTTCAAAAATACCTGGAGCTGGTGCCCGAAGATGAGGAAGGTCTTATTATTGCAGGAGATATTGAGTATGAAATGAAGGCCTATACTGATGCACTTAAGTATTATTCCAGGAGCATCGGCTTATTCCCCGGAAACCCTGATAATTATATAAGAAGAGCAAATACCTACAGTGTAACCTCAACATGGGAGTTTGCTGTATCAGATTATGCAATGGCACTTGACCTGAAACCCGACGATGCGAATGCCTGGTATGGAAAGGGAGTGGCTCTGCTGAAAATGGGAGACAGGGATTCTGCCTGCCGAAGCCTGCGTATGGCTCATAAATACGGTAACTCAAAAGCTGCAAGCCTGATAAACCTTAATTGCATAAGATAAAAGCACCTTCTAGCGGCAATTCTGAAATATTTTACTGTAAAGTTCCTGTGGCTTAAAAGGCTTAAGGATGTAGTCATTAATTGCCAATCCTTCAATTTTATCTTCAGTTTCAGACATAATTGCTGCTGTTAAGGCAATAATCGGGATATCCTTAAGTGCTTTGTTTTTAGATTCCCTGATATGCTGTGTGGCTTCAATGCCATCCATCTCGGGCATGTGCAGATCCATTAAAATAAGATCGTATTCGTTTTCTTTCAGCAGATCAAGGGCAATTTTCCCATTCAGTGCATGACTTACTTCCACTCCCCACTTAATCAGAAATTTGCTTACAACAAAGAAATTTATTTTATTATCCTCAGCAATAAGTATTCGTTTGCCGTTTAAGCCGGTAAACTGTTCATCTCCCTGCTGGTCAGCCAGGCCGGCATTCTCAGACTTGCTTTTTCCAATGGCAAAAGGAAGGCTGAAGATGAAAGCTGATCCCTTATCAAGCTTACTTTCAACCCTTATGTTTCTTCCCTGCAGCTCAATGAGTTTCTTTACTATCGACAGACCCAGTCCTGTACCGCCGTATTTTCTTGTTGTATCTTCCGTGGCCTGTGTATAACTCTCGAAGATTGTCTCCAGCTTATCTTCGGGTATGCCTATTCCGCTATCCTCAACCGCAAACTCGAGCTCAATTAATTTACCTTTTCTGCTATGCTCCTTAACTGCAATCTTTATATAGCCCTTTTTCGTAAACTTGGTTGCATTGGATATAAGATTTGACAAAATCTGGTTAAGCCGTATTGGATCTCCAATAATTTCGTCCGGAATTTCGTTGCTGTACTCCATTCTGAACTCCACACCCTTTTGTTCTGCCCTGAACGAATAGGTTCTTTTGAGTTCTTTCATTAATTCCCTGAACGAGAACTGTGTTTTTTCAAATACTATCATACCTGATTCCATTTTATTGAAATCAAGTACATCATTTACCAGCGTGAGAAGGTGGTTGCCCGAAAACCTCAGGGTTTTTATAAACTCCATCTGGTCAGCCCTCGGATTTCCCTGTAAGAGCAGGTTGGTGAGGCCGATTACCTCGTTCAGCGGAGTACGGATCTCGTGGCTCATAGTCGACATAAACTGTTGTTTGAGACGGGCAGCTTCTTCAGCCCTTTTTCGCTCGGCAATAAGGTTCTCCATAAGTTCCTTACGCTGGATCACCAGGGCGATCTGGTTTCCTATCAGGTTAAGAAGACGCAGGTCTTCCTGGTTGAAAGCTTTCTGGTCGTCATAGTCCTGCAGCACCATTGCACCGATAATATGGTCGTCAATAACCAGTGGTACGCCAAGCCATACCTGGCAGGGGGTGCCAATCAGATCGACTTCGTTATTGTTTTCAAGTACCTCTATATCAGGCAGCTCCAGGAGAGCTGCTTTTCCATGCTTAATCAGCCAGCCGGTAAGAGTACCTCTTGTAGGAATATCTTCGAAACGGTCTTTCTCGTCGGCATAGAATGGCAGGCTCAGTGTGTCATTTTCGCTGTCGTACAGAGCAATATAGAAGTTGGTGGTATTCCAAAGTTTGCCAATTTCAACCTGGAAGGTCGAGAACATATCGTCAAACTCGCTCTGCTTTAGTGCGGCATTGGAAATATTTAAAATAATATCCTTCAGGTCGCTGTTGCGCTTGTCCTCGCTTATGTTCCTGTAGATTGCATACAGGGAGGTGGTTTTGTCATTATGCGTTACAGGTTTAATAAGTGCAGAAACAGAAATAAGCTCCCCGTTCTTCTTCTTCCTGTAAGTTTCAACCTTAATGGTTTCATTTTTGTGGGCCCTGTTTGTAAAATTAGAGCCTTCATCCTGCAAGCCTTCAGGGATAATAAGGTCGTCAATGTTTTTACCTATGCATTCTTCTTCAGTAAACCCGAACTCCTTGGTAAATTCTGCATTGATTCTTTCAATAATACCTTCTCCGGTAGTTTGCACTATGCTTTCGGGAGCCGACTGGATAAGGGTTTCGAGGTGCAGCTTTTCTTTAAGTATCTGTTCCTGGAACCTTATTTTTTCACTCAGGTCGGTAAGTATACCCCTGAAACCTATCAGCTTGCCCTGGTAGTCGTTAATGCTTGATGTATGTGCCAGCACAGGAAAAGAATTTCCCTTTGAGTCGTAGACAGTGTACTCGTTTGAAGATGAAAAACCTGTTTCCGCAATTTTCTTCAGGTTTTCAAATACCGCCGTAAGATCTGCTTCCCTGAATATATCTCTTACGCTTATTCCCCTGTTTAAATCTTCGCGTGTATAGCCAAATTTCCTCAGACCTTCATCATTGGCAAATGTTACTTTCCCCTTCATATTAATCTCAAACACTACATTGGGTAACATATTGGCAAACTTCTCAAATACCTCGCCCTGTATACCCATCTCCTTCGCCCTGAAACTGTCGATAGCGGCTGGTTCCCATATTACTATAATATGGTCTGTATTCAGTTTAAAACCAAAATAGTATCCTTCATCCTCCTTATCGAATTCGTTGATAGTCTGTCTCTGCGGGAAACCACTGATATGTACCTTGCTTATAAGTGTAAGCAGAATTTCTTTATTCGGGATATCCAAATCATTGATGTTGGCTCCCTTTAATGATTCTTTGTCGAATGAGCTGAACTCCCGTGCCCTTGGATTAATATATTCTATTACCGGGCTTCCCTTATCGTTGGGCAATATAACCATCAGGAAATTGCTTAAGGATTCCAGAATAGTCCTGAGTCGCTCAAGGCTCTGGCTCATCTCAATTGTTTCAGTCTGCTTTGAATGAGGAAGAGGCTGGTAGGTTGTGAGCAGAAAATGTTCATCACCCAGGTTAAGTGGTTCGGCTGAGAATAAAAACTCCAGTTCTTTATTATTTTTGGTTTTAATGGTAACCTCAAAGTTCTTAACCTTCTTAAGCCTGGCCAGTTTGCTTATAAATTTATCGCTCTGCACAAGGTCGGCAAAGAGATTGATATCGTCTGAGCTCTTTCCTATTATTTCGCTCCTGTTATAACCAAGTGTGTTGAGAAAAGCATCGTTAACTTCGACATATTTACCACTGCTGAGGTTACTTATTGCCATCATCTGTGGAGTTGACCTGAAAACATCAATAATATGCGACTGAAGATCCCTGTTTTCGTTTATCTTTTTTAGCGACCTCTCAATCTGAGCATTTTTCTGCTCTAACTCAGCAATGTGTTTCTTTAACTCTTCATAGGATTTATTATCACTCATATGGCTACGACCGTTTTAGATTCCTCTGTAAAAATAATTTAAAAACTAAGTTTTTACTGCTGTACCTGTTTTATTTTGCTGCTATAGTATTTACAAAATCCTGTAAGTCCGCACTCGTGGCAATCAGGTTTGCGGGCCTTGCATACGTATCGTCCATGTAATATTAGCCAGTGGTGAGCAAGCGGTATAAGGTTGCCAGGAATATTTTCTGTTAATTGCTTTTCTACTGCCAGTGGTGTTTTTGCATTTACAGATAATCCAATCCTGTTGCTTACCCTGAAAACATGCGTATCAACAGGCATTGTTGGTTTATTGAAGACTACTGCGGCAATAACATTGGCTGTTTTTCTTCCAACACCCGGAAGCTTTTGCAGTTCTTCAGTATCTGAAGGCACCACGGAATTGAATTCCGACACCAGCATTTTCGACATTCCAAGCAGATGGGCGGCCTTATTATTAGGGTAGGAGCATGATTTAATATAGTCGAAAATTTCTTCTTTGCTGGAAGCTGCCATGGCACCGGCATCAGGGAAGCGTTTAAACAGGGGCGGTGTAATCTGGTTAACTCTCTTATCGGTGCACTGAGCCGAAAGTATTACTGCTACAATAAGCTCGTAAGGGCTTCCGTAAACAAGCTCCGTTTCAGCAACAGGGCGATTTTCTGTAAAGTATTCAATAGTTTTTGTATACCTCTCTTTTTTGGTCATATGCCGGAGCCTGTTTATTAAAATTTATGAAAAATAAGAAAAATCGCTATAAAATTTTGTTCTTATCAAAGGTAAAACTACATTTGTTGCTCAATAAACGAACAAACATTATGAAGCATAACTATTACACCTGTTTTTATTATTACTTTCTGAGAAAAAAGTAGGGGACTGTTATGCAATAACAATATTCTGAGGGTCCCATTTTGGGGCCCTTTTTTATTATGGAAAGATTAAGAAATTATTATTACTACTATTATTCTGATTCGCAACCGGGCTTACGAACAATATAATTATTGTATACACTAATCCCGGTCTGTAAACCGGGATTTTTTTTAAATAAATAAATATGAAAGTACAAACTGCAGAAAGACTGAATAACATCAGTGAATATTATTTCTCCGGCAAACTTGCCCAGGTAAGATCTATGACAGCCAGAGGGATAGATGTAATAAACCTCGGGGTAGGAAACCCTGACCTCAGTCCCCATCAATCTGTAATCAATGAGCTTGCCCTGTCGAGTTCACAGGAGGGTTCACATGGATACCAGTCGTACCGGTCTGTACCCGAATTGAGGACTGCTTTCAGTAAATGGTACCTGGCCAGGTTTGGTGTAAATGTGAATCCTGAAACAGAGATTCTGCCATTAATTGGTTCAAAAGAGGGTATAATGCATATCAGTATGGCATTTCTGAACAGGGGCGATACCGTGCTCATACCTGATCCCGGGTACCCTGCCTATGCAGCTGCTGCCAAACTATGCGGGGCAAGGGTGATGTACTATAACCTGACTCCCGGTAATGCCTGGCTTCCCGATATAAATGAGATTGAACACCTGGATCTCACCGGAGTTAAGATTATGTGGATAAACTATCCTAATATGCCAACAGGAGTAAGGGCCGATGCCGGTGTATTTAAGAGCCTGGTTTCTTTTGCCAGGGCACATAATATACTTCTTGTAAATGATAACCCCTATGGATTAATACAGAATCCTGAGCCTCTGTCTTTGCTTTCGCAGGGTGTCTCCGAACATACGATAGAACTGAACTCACTGAGTAAGTCTCATAATATGGCAGGATGGCGTATGGGCGTGCTTGTAGCCGCTGAAGATAATATTAATGCAATACTGAAGGTAAAAAGCAATATGGATTCAGGTATGTTTCTTCCCCTTCAGAAAGCTGCGGTAAAAGCCCTGGAATTGCCCGATAGCTGGTATAGCGGGTTAAACGCGGTATATTCATCACGGCGTGAACTTGTGTTCAGTCTTCTCGCAGAACTTGGTTCTGAATATTCCAGGTCGCAGTCGGGGATGTTTGTATGGTCGAAAATACCAGCAGGCTGGGATTCATCATACGAATATTCTGATTTTATGCTGGATAAAGCCGGAATTTTTATTACACCGGGATCGATATTCGGATCAAATGGCAGAAAATATATAAGAACCTCGCTGTGCGTAAGTGAAGAAAGATTGCTGGAAAGCATCGACAGAAGCAGAAATATTAGTATAAAAAGTTAAATAATATATATTATGAGTGATGAATTAATTCTGGATAATACAGGACTGTGCAAGCATAAAGACCGTCCCTTACTGATATCGGGTCCATGTTCGGCAGAGACTGAGGAACAGGTTGTTGAAACAGCCAGGGAACTGGCAAATATTGGGATTAAGATATTTCGTGCCGGGATATGGAAACCCAGGACCCGGCCTGATACCTTCGAGGGCATGGGGTCTGTGGCCCTGCCGTGGCTTAAAAGGGCAAAAGAGGAAACAGGCGTGCTTACCGCAACCGAGGTAGCCAATGTATGGCATGTAAAAGAAGCTCTGAGACACGATGTTGACATGCTGTGGATTGGGGCCCGCACAACAGCTAATCCATTTGCAGTGCAGGAGATTGCTGATGCATTGCGCGGATACGAGATTCCTGTGTTTGTGAAAAACCCGATAAACCCTGATATTGAATTGTGGATAGGTGCTTTGCAACGTATGAATAAGGCAGGAATCAAGAGCCTGGTGGCAGTGCACAGGGGATTCAGCCATTATGGTAGTTCATCTTACAGAAATCCTCCTCAATGGGAGATACCCATAGAGCTCAAAAGAAGAATCCCTGATATTCCTATAGTTACCGACCCAAGTCATATCTGTGGATCAAGGGACCTTTTGTTCAGTATCTCGCAAACCGCTATGGATCTCGACTTTGACGGACTGTTTATCGAGTCTCATATAAATCCTGAAAAGGCCCTGAGTGATAAAGATCAGCAGCTTAAGCCGCAGGATCTTAAGGATATGCTTAGCCGACTTATACTCAGGACACATGATGTAGAATCATCGATACAGCTTGAGGGCCTCGAGGGACTGAGAAGGCAGATTGACCAGTGGGACGAGGAATTGCTGAGAGTTTTAAGAAGCCGGATGTCGATCTCAGAACAAATAGGCGAATACAAAAAGAAAGAAAATATAACCATCCTGCAAACAAACCGCTGGTCTGAGATACTCGACGACAGGCTTAAAAAGGCCAGGTTACTGGGTCTGGGTGATGAGTTTGTGATCCAGATGTTTAAGCAGATTCACCAGGAGTCTATAAACTTCCAGAACAGGGTTATGAATTAATTTCGCAGTTTTAATACCTTTATCTGCTAATCTATCCTGAAATGGAAATACTGAGATATAATACGCCAGCGGGGAAATCAGAAGTGTATACAGGCTATTCATGGGATAAGGTAAATGAGCTTGTCGATCCTGGAAAGACTGTTATTATCAGCGACACTAATGTTGCCGGCATTTATGGTGATTTTTTTCCTGACTGTAAGCTGCTCACACTTACACCTGGAGAACATAGCAAGAGCCTTTCTACGATAGAAACATTGTGCAGCCATTTGCTTAAAATGGAAGTCGACAGGAGCTGGTTTCTGCTCGGAATCGGTGGCGGGGTAGTTTGTGATATTACCGGCATGCTTGCCTCGGTGTATATGCGTGGAATAAGCTGCGGCTATGTTGCAACTTCACTGCTGGCGCAGGTTGATGCAAGCACCGGGGGCAAGACAGGAGTTAACAGTTCAGGATATAAGAATGTGATAGGAACCTTTCACCAGCCCGCTTTTGTTGTATGCGACCAGTCGCTGCTTAAATCGCTTCCGGAGGATGAGTTCAGATCGGGCCTGAGCGAGCTGGTAAAGCATGCAATAATAAGGGATAAAAGCCTCTTTGAGTATATTGACAGGGAGAAAAATAATATAAGCAGCCTGAATGAAACCCTGATGACAGAACTGGTTAGCCTCTCGCTTAAAATAAAGATATCGATAGTTGAAAAGGATGAAAGGGAGACCGGGCTGAGGAGAATTCTCAATTTTGGACATACCATTGGTCACGCAATAGAAAGCACCGGGGGTAAAAAGCATGGTTTTGCAGTGGCTGAAGGAATGTACTTTGCATCATTGTTTTCGCTCGAAAAAGGATATATCACATCTGAAGAGCACAGCAGGATAATTAATCTGCTTAAAGAACTGGGCATTCTGGATAAAGTGCCTGTAATCAGACCTCCTGTAAGGGATCATATTTTACGCGATAAAAAAAGAGAAAGTGAAATAATTAACCTGGTGGTTCTTAAAGGCATAGGTAATGCAGTTACCGAACAGGCAGATATCAATGTATTTAAAGAGTGGCTGGGAAAGCAGGTAAAATGAAAGTAATTATTAAACCTTCATCAATAGGAGGAAGTGTAAATGCTCCTTCTTCGAAAAGCTCAATGCAGAGGGCTGTTGCGGCTGCACTGCTTGCACGCGGTAAATCTGTTTTACTCAATCCCTCGCTGGCAAACGACTCACTCGCAGCGATGAATATGGCTGAGTGTCTTGGCGCTGTTGTAAGAAGAATGCCCGGCAGGGTTGAGATAGACGGAGGCCTGAAACCGGGGTGCAGGACACTTGATGGTGGTGAGTCGGGGCTCGCGGTAAGGATGTTTTCTGCTATTGCATCTCTCTGCTCTGATACAATTGAGATAAGCGGTTCCGGGACCATTATGGGCAGACCAATGGATATGGTGGTAAATACCCTCCGTATGCTCGGAGCAGAGGTGAACAGCACCGGTGGTAAATTACCTGTAACACTTAAAGGGCCGGTAAGAGGAGGCAGGGCCGAAGTGGACGGGTCTGTAAGCTCACAGTTTCTTACGGGTTTACTCGTGGCTTTACCCCTGGTAGAAGATGATACTGAATTGATTGTTTCTTCGTTAAAAAGCAAACCCTATATTGACCTGACTATTGAAGTTCTGAGAAACTTTGGGGTTGAAATAGTTAATCAGGACTACAGGAAGTTTTATATTCGGGGCGGACAGAAGTATACTCCCTGTACCTACATGGTTGAGGAAGACTGGAGTGGAATAGCTTTTCTTGCTGTGGCCGGAGCACTGGGCCGGGGAATAAGCATTGAAGGCGTATCGGCTACTTCCCTCCAGGCCGACCGGGTAATTACAGATATACTTGAAAGGGCCGGGGCCGGTGTTACTTTTACAAATAACAGTTTAAAGGTTGCTGCCTCCGTTTTGCACTCTTTTGAGGCAGATATAACAGATTGCCCCGACCTGGCACCGCCGCTGGTTGCCCTGGCCTCATTTTGCAGGGGTAGATCTCTTATTAAAGGAACATCACGTTTAAGAGCAAAAGAGAGTAACAGGGCAGAGACGCTTTGTAATGAGTTCTCAAAGCTGGGTGTGATGATTGACTCTGCTGCTGATTCTTTAACAGTGACGGGCACCGACACAATTAAAAGTGCTGCCTGTACCTCGCACGGAGATCACAGGATTGCAATGGCAGTGGCTGTGGCAGCACTACATGCTGAAGGAGAGGTGGAAATAGCTAATGCTGATGCCATAAATAAATCGTACCCGGAGTTTTTTAATAACCTGGGTGCCCTGGGTGCTGATATTGAAATTAATAATTAAGCAATGAATACTTACGGAAAACTGTTCAGAGTTTCAATTTTTGGCGAGTCGCACGGACCTGCCGTTGGTGTAATGGTTGACGGATGTCCGCCGGGTATGCCTCTTGCTGAAGATGATCTTAGCCGCGACCTCGACAGGAGAAGGGCAGGAGCCAGGGGTACCACGCCCAGGAAGGAATATGACCTTCCTGAAATTATTTCAGGAGTTTACAATGGATACACTACCGGAGCCCCGCTGCTTATATTAACCAGGAACACCAATATAAAATCTTCAGATTATCTTAAACTGAAAGACAGCCCAAGGCCGGGACATGCCGACTTTACTGCATTGAAGAAATACCTGGGCTACAGCGATCCGCGTGGAGGTGGTCATTTCTCGGGTCGTCTTACCTGGGGACTGGTAGCAGCCGGAACAGTTGCCAGGAAGGTTCTGGGTAATGTTGAAATTACTGCAACACTCGTTGAGGCCGGAGGTTCGGAAAATATCGGCGAATCTATCGAAAGGGCATTAAGTGAAGGCGACTCTGTGGGAGGTATAATAGAATGCTCTGTAAAGAATGTGCCTGCAGGCCTGGGAGAACCATTCTTTGGTTCTGTTGAGTCTGAAATATCAAAACTGGTATTCTCTATCCCTGCAATCAAGGGTATTGAATTTGGCTCGGGCTTTGCTGCAGCCTCTATGAGGGGATCGGAACATAATGACGTTTTTATTGATACAGACGGAACTACCAAAACCAATAATGCCGGGGGAATAAATGGTGGTATTACCAGTGGTAACGAGGTATATTTCAGAGTAGCTGTGAAACCAACATCAAGCATATCAAAAGAGCAGAAGACATTTAATCTTAAGAAAAATAAAATCAGCAGTTTGCAGATTGAAGGAAGACACGATGCATGCATTGCACTCAGGATGCCGGTTATTGTAGAGTCGGCAGCTGCTATTGCCCTGGCTGATCTTATGTTACAGGACAGGGGTATTTACGCTGAAAGGAAAAGTTAAGATGATTGAGAAAATATTGATTGCCGGGGCAGGGAATATGGGTTCGTGGCTTGCAGAGACTTTATGCCTGGATTACGAAGTAGGAGTATATGATACTAATCCTGACAGGCTTAAGTACCTGTTTAATACATACAGGTTCAGAACAAAGCAGGAAATCGCGGCTTTTAAACCCGACCTGCTTATTAATTCTGTGGGACTGAAGCAAACCCGCAGTGCTTTTGATGAACTGATACCCCTTATCGGGGAGGATTGTATAATATCGGATATTACCTCTGTGAAAAACGGCCTGGAGAAATACTATGCAGGCTGTGGAAGAAGATTTGTATCAACACATCCTATGTTTGGACCAACTTTTGGAAATATCAAGGATCTGAGCGGGCATAATGCAATAATTATAAATGAATCGGATGAAGGCGGCAAGAGGTTCTTTATCGATTTTTACCGCAGCCTGAAGCTGGAACTATTTGACTATAGTTTTAGCGAACACGACCAGGTAATTGCCTACTCGCTTTCTGTGCCTTTCAGCTCTACAATAGTTTTTTCTGCGTGTATGAAAAAACTCGAGGTTCCCGGTACTACTTTCAAGGCCCACCTTAATATAGCCAGAGGATTGCTTTCGGAAGATGATGATCTGCTGAGCGGTATTTTGATGAATAAATACTCAATAGCAAAACTGCACGAAATATCAAAAAGACTGGAGGACCTTTTATCAATGCTTGAATCGGGTGATGAAGTAAAACTGCACAGTCTGTTCGACCGGCTAAGGGTAAATATTGGGACTAGCTGAGAATATCGTTGCTAAGCCGTATAAGCAAAACATTTTTCGTATCAGGCCTTACCCTGAACCTGTTGTCTATTCTGAATCCGGCAACCCAGCAAATATCCTCATTGCTGCATAGCACCCTTATGCCCGCTTTGTTTACAAGCGGTATTTTTAGATCGATAAGGAAGTCGCTGATCTTTTTCTTACCCCTGAGGCCAAGAGGGAAAAAGAAGTCTCCTTCTTTCCATGTCCTCAGGGTAAGAGGAAAAGAAATCTTTGAAAGATCGAGGCATGCAGGTGCCGAATCTTCTATCATCTCAAAATCTTCAATCGGGATGGTCTCTGTAATAAAGCCCTGGTAATTAATTAGTTCAGACAGGGAATTAAATACAAATGGACTGAATTCAGGTTCTTTGTCAGGCGAAATAATTAACCTCTCCCTGTCTTTAAAAATAGTATGTGATGAAGTGCTCAGATATTTACCAGACTCGGCATAAAAGAGTTTTTTAAGTTCATCGAGCTGGTTCTGGCTTATTCCATATTCCCTGAAGATCTCGAAAAGCCATGAGCTTGAAGGAGATAGCCCGGCAAGATCATTCACCGTAACATATATATTATCTTCATCTTTCCTTATGATTCTTTCTTTAACCGACGAAATATATGTGTCAAAAATATCAGCTGTTCCGGATAATTTTTCTATTGTAGCCTCAAGAGTTTTACTGAATGCAGGGTTGATTTTCAGAAGTTCAGGAATAACATTATGGCGTATCCTGTTTCTGTGGTAAGCAGTTGATAAGTTGGACGAATCTTCCCTGTACTCAATCTTATGCATCATAGCATACTGTTCTATTTCCTTTCTTGATGCAAATAATAAAGGTCTGATTATTTTGCCTGACCTGGGTTTAATACCGGTAAGTCCTCTCAGACCTGTACCCCGCACCAGGTTCAGAATAAAGGTTTCAACTACATCATCAAGGTTGTGGGCTACTGCTATAAAGGGAATTCCTTCCTGCTCGCTTAATTCAGAAAACCATTTATACCTTAACTCCCTGGCTGCCATCTGTATCGACAGACCTCTGGTTCTGGCATAATCAGCCGTGTCGAAGGTCCTGTTAAAAACCGGTATCTTCTTCTTGCCTGCAAATTCGTTTACAAACTCCTGGTCACTATCCGATTCATCTCCCCTGAGCGAAAAATTACAATGGGCTATTGCCAGGGGATAGCCCAGTTCGATAAGGATTGATGACATCACCATAGAATCTATACCTCCGCTCAGGGTAAGAAGGATTTTATCATTTTTGCCTATCTTAATAGCACGCTGTATATATTCTCTGGTCTCCTGTAGCAAGAGCTTTAGTTTAATTGTGTTGGCAGGGTAAATTTAATGATAATATTTTTTATTTATCAGCGGTACCTGATTATGGATGGCTCCACCGGGTCAAAGCCCGGCGGCTCGAGCTGTTTCTCGCCGGTAATATCAAAATGGTTAAGGCTTGAATAGGGCGGACTGAAGGGGAAGATGCTGAATCTTAGCTGTATTGTTTTGAGTATCAGGTTATCGTTCCTTAACCTTACACCTATTCCCAGTTCAGCAATCAGGTCATTGTCGGGGCTGAAGGTATTATCTTTCGAAATAAGAGCCAGATCTGAAAAGGCAAAGAATACAAACCTGAATCCATATAAATAATGAGGTGAAAAAGCAACTGTTTCAAGATTCAGGATAAATCTTTGCTTCGGCCGGATTGAATCATTATAAAAACCCCTGACCCCGAAACTGTTGTTTACTTTAAGGTACTCATCGTCAAACCTGTAGAAACCACTTGTATACCTTAAGTTAATAAAACTCCTGAAGCGGTAGCGGCCTTTTGATGTAAGATTCGAGATATGGTTAAGCTTAAAATCGAAGATGCCCTGCTCGGTAATAAATTCTTTGCTGAAAGCACCTACATCTATAGACCCGTAGAAATAGCCGGCTTTTTCTGTAAGTACTGCCGTTGAAGCGCTCAGGGCAAAATAGTTTCTTTTGCTAAACTCGTTAAACTCCTTACCGTAAACAATGTCAAGCTTACCACCGTATGGCAGGTCTTCGGTGCGTCCGAAGTTGTATAGCAGGTTAGACTTGTAAAATTTCTGGCTTACGAGTGATACCGATGTCAGGTAAAGCTTATATCTCTGGAGTGCATAATAGGATGAGCTTGTTATTTCCGGCCTTGTGTAAACATTATTATTTATATACCTGGCAGCAATAACAAGTCTTGTCATATTGGAGCTGTCGATAAGGAATGACCTTCCAATCCATGTATCGAGGAAGTTGTATTCAACAGGTTCCCTTACCTCCAGTGTATCCAGGTCTTCGGATGTAAATGTTTCTCTTATACTGAAGCCTCCTGCATATTTTGATGTTGCAGTAATAAAGGGTCGGTCGATGCTCGCTTTATAGAATTCCTGGCCCAGGGCATTTGAGTATTCCAGTTCAGCGTTAATATATGATCTGGCTACGTTGCTTACCCTGTAGGAAATACCATATCCTAATCCGTAATAATCTCTGTAATAGTTATATGGCAGAGATATTGTAAGGTCATGCCCGAGTCCGAACAGACTTCTTTCAAAAAGTTGTATATCGCCCGATTTAAGACCTTTTATTTCATAAGACAGGCCCAGGGAATATACATCACGCGTAACAATATGTATATCAATTTCATCCTCACTTATCGGGATTACAAGTAATCGGGCGTCATCAATAAATTTAAGTTTTCTTAAGATTCGCTCCGATTCGGAGGCAAGAAAGGAATTATACTTTTCTCCTTCTTTTAAAAATATATAAGATCTGAGGATATGCTCTTTTGTAACAGTATGAGTTTTGTTCAGAACCTTTGAGAACCCTTTGGCCAGGCTTGTATCCGGGTAATTAATATTTGTTCCAAAGGGTTCAAGCCGGGCAAAACTGATTTTCCTGATAGTTTTTCCATTATATCTTTCATAATCTGTATTAATGCTGGTTCGGATATCCTGGTTGCTCTGATCGGGTGGAAGAACAATGGCTATATCGTACAGTTTTCTTCCAAGTCCGCTTCTTGAAGCTTTAACTTTCAGCGAATCGTAGAAAACACGTGTGCGTGATATTGACTCGGGGTCGTCGGGGATCATCGAATTTGACACAAAAATAAGAGTGTCGTGGTTAAATATCCTGAGACTGTCATTAATATAAACATAGGATCCTTTTTTTACTCTCAATGGAACTTTTGGTGCTTCCTGGGCACCAGTGACTTGATATATCACACTGAGAAGTAAAACCACCAGGATTAAACGGGATATGCCAGCCAGGCGGAATATGTCAGACCCTGATTGCATTTGGCTGATATTTTTTTCCTTACTCTTGTTCCAGTACATCGTCTGAATTGAACTGGAAGCCTACCCTTTTACCTGTAGCAGCCTTGGAATACTGTATTTTGGTTTCGAGCTGGCCTACAGATACAATTTTAACGTTATCATATGGTGGCACCAGCAGATCAAATTCCAGGGTGTACTGCATGGCTGTATATACTATTCTTTTAATTGCCTCTCTCGACAGTTCCTCGTTTCCATAATTCGAAAAAAGCATGCCCAACTGTCGTTTACCTTCCACAAAGTACTGTTTCTCCCTGTTAATAAAGATCCTGCCAATCAGGTATCCAAGGTCATCCATTCTTGAATACTTAAACGAATCTGACAGGAAGTTATAAATACTGATAATCCCCGAGTAGGAATTGTTTTTATCTTTTTGAATATATTCAGTTTTCCATACAGGATGGTTGCGGTCGAATTCGAATACGTTTGAATGCATGCTGAAAACCAGTATATCTCCGGCAACCTTCAGCGATACATCGAATTTACCATTCTCTTTATATACCAGGCGTACTCTCCTGTCAGAGCCTTCAAGCTCACGGTTAAACTCCCGTGTTATTGCTGCAAGCAATTTTTTGAGACTGATAAAACATTCATTGGTATTATCGAATACTATCTGTTTAAGCACAGACTTCTCCTGCAGGGTCCCGATTATCTGCTTTCTTTTATCGCGATGTTCCATTTAAGTTGCGATTATTAAATTTATGACAATGTAATAAAAAAAGCAGCTTGTTTGGCTTTAGCGGGGAAGAGAAATTTTGCTCTTAATAGGCCCTGGCAAAAATTACCCTTCTGTCTGATGGTTTACCACTATAAACGCATTTACCTTTTTCAGCTTCCTGGCCGAAGGGTATAACCCTGATAGTGGCTTTGGTTTCCTGCTTTATCCTTTCTTCAGTTTCCCTGCTTCCGTCCCAGTGAGCTGAAATAAAACCACCAAGTTCGATTCTTTCCCTGAAAGCATCCCAGGTATCGATCCTGAATATATTTTCGTCCCTGAACTTAAGGGCTTTATTAAATATGCTCTTCTGGATTTCCTCCAGCTTATCTGCTATCAGTGCGTCAATGTTCTCCCTGGCAATTGTCTCCTTGCTAAGGGTATCCCTCCTGGCCAGCTCAACTGTGCCATTTTCAATATCCCGGGGCCCGATCGCTATTCTTAAGGGCACTCCCTTAAGCTCATAATCAGCAAATTTAAATCCGGGCTTATGAGTATCCCTGTCATCGTACTTTACGCTGATACCACGTTTCTGCAGGGCAGACTGTATCTCTGTGGCAGTTTGTGATATCTTTTCAAGTTGCTCGTTTCCCTTGTATATTGGAATTATAACTACCTGTATAGGAGCGAGGTTAGGAGGCAGCACCAGCCCGTTATCGTCAGAATGTGCCATTATAAGTGCTCCGATCAGCCTGGTTGAAACTCCCCATGATGTCGACCATACATGCTCAAGTTTTCCTGTTTTATCGGTAAACTGCACATCGAATGCCTTTGCAAAATTCTGGCCCAAAAAGTGTGATGTGCCAGCCTGAAGAGCCTTTCCATCCTGCATCAGTGCTTCGATGGCCTGTGTTTCTATTGCCCCTGCAAACTTCTCTGCTTCACTTTTGGTGCCTTTCAGCACAGGGATACCCATGTAATCCTGGACAAAGGTGGCATAGAGTTCAGTTATTTTACGGGTTTCCTCCTCGGCCTCCTCCCTTGTAGCATGGGCAGTGTGTCCTTCCTGCCACAGGAACTCAGCTGTTCTCAGGAAGAGCCTGGTTCTCATTTCCCATCGCACTACGTTGGCCCACTGGTTTATAAGCAGGGGAAGATCCCTGTAGCTCTGTATCCAGTTTCTGTAGGTATTCCATATAATTGTTTCGGATGTCGGCCTGATTATTAACTCTTCCTCCAGTTTAGCTTCCGGGTCGACAACCACTCCTGTCCCATCCGGGCTGTTTTTCAGCCTGTAATGGGTTACCACAGCACATTCCTTGGCAAATCCTTCAACATGGTTAGCTTCTTTACTGAAAAATGATTTTGGTATAAAGAGGGGGAAGTAGGCATTCTGGTGACCGGTTTCCTTAAACATCCTGTCGAGCTCGGATTGGATTTTTTCCCAGATGGCATAGCCATAGGGTTTAATAACCATGCACCCTCTGACTGCAGAGTTTTCAGCCATGTCTGCCTTGATTACCAGGTCGTTATACCACTGTGAATAGTTTTCGCTTCTTTTTGTTAAAAAATCTGCCATCGGCTTTGGTATGGAATTTGTATTTTGTAAAACAAATGCGTTAAAAGAACAATGCGCAAAAGTAAATAAACTTAGTATAATTAAAAAACGGGAGGATGTTATGAAAGCAAAAACTTTACTCACAGCGATGGCAGGACTGCTGGTAGCTACAGCGATGACGATGGCCACAGAACTCCCTGCAAAAACAACTTCTGTCCGATACGGACAACAGGTTGTTGTAAGCAAGCATTACAGGAATTATGATTACCACTTTGCTTCAAGGATAAACAGATTCCATAGATCCTACACTACCTTTTCCTTTTATTCTCCTGTTTATACCGACTGGTACTGGTACACCTACCAGCCTGCAACCTGGGGAATAAGCATTTATGCAGGAGGATCGGGCTTTGGAATGGGATATACCTTCGGTTACCCGGCTTACTATGCAGCTTATGGCGGATATTACGACCCTTGGTACTATGACCCATGGATAGGCTACGGTGGATATTACGATTACTATCCCGGATATGCCTACAACTCCTGGTATGCACCTGTAAGGTACAATGTAAGAATCAAGTACAGGGTTCACAACCACTACAACTATTATAATGTAAACCGCTACTACAGCAACAATACAAGGTATAATAACTACAGGTACTATGACGACAGGTACTACAGGAAAACCAGCCCGGGCTACGCAAATACTACCGGAAACAGGCGAAATGTAACTGCAACGTCTGCCCGCGAGAATACCAGGTCGCAGGTAATTAATGACACCCGCAGGGAAGTTAACACAGCCAACAGGCTCAGCGAACGTACAACAACAACTACCAATAATACTAACACCAATAACAGGTACCATGACAGGAATATAAACCGCGGAAATACAGACAATAATAATAACAGGTACCACAACAGGAATGCGAACAACGGTAATAACCAGGGTAGTGTTAAGGGTACAACTGTGATAACTGGCCCCGACAGGACCAGGACAACAACTCGCAATGATGCAAGGGTAAACAGTTCTACGGTAAACACTAACAGGAGCGATAACAGGCAAAACGCTACAACAAGCAATGTAAACAGGAGCAGATCAACTACAGGCACCCAGGCCGGGACAGTTACCAGGACCCAGACCACAAGGACAAAAACAAGTGTAACTCCCCCGCGTTCTTCTGCCACAAGATCGGGTACTTCAGTAAGCAGGACTACAAGTACACGAAAGGCCCCACCCGTAACTGTTAAGAGCAATACTGCCACCAGAAGCTCTGCAACTAAGACCAGTGTAACAAAAAGGTCTGGCACCAGCACTAAGGCAGTAACTCCTACCCGAAGCAAGAGCTCAAAGGCAGCAACAAGTACCAAAACAACAAATACAAAGAAAGGCAGACGTTAAGTCTGCTTTTTTTTGTTTTTTCCAATCCTATTCGATATAATTGATTGATGAAAAGCCTTTGGAAGAAGGATCTCTTTGAGAAAGTTATTTGGTATGATATTTGATATTAATTAAGCAGGATGTAAATTTCGGAGGTAAGATGAAAAATTATTTATACATATTAGTACTGGCCCTGTTTATCTTAAGTTCTTGCTCGTCAAGTTATTATGTAAGCGGGGAATATGATGATCTTTATTATACGCCATCTGACAGGCAGCTTGTGCTTCAGGCAAACGACGTGCCTGAAAACTCTTACGCATCAATTTATGAGATCGAAGATCAATATTCGCTCGATACTCTTGTAGCTGATGACTTTGTTGAAGGTGGCGATTATATTGATGATCTTTCGTTATATGATGGAAATGCAAACGACGCATTCGATTATTATGACGGAACATCGTATGCATACAACCTGAACAGGTTTTATGGTAATTATTTCGATCCTTACTGGAGAGATCCGTTCTACTATGGATTTGGATATTCTGCATTCAGGTATTCTTTCGGGTACCCGAACTATTACTATAGCCCCTACTATTCGTACTGGGATTATTATAACCCATGGAATCCCTGGTACGGCGGATATGGCGGATATTACGGGTCTTATTACGGGGGATTTAACAGTTTCTACGGATACAATCCTTACTTCTATAGCGGTTTCTATTCACCTTATACAGTATACTCAAGAAATACAGAATATTATTCAACACCCGTTCAGAGGAGGAGGTCATACAGTACACTTTCCAGAAACTATGTAAGTTCTACATCGCCGAGGTCTGCTTCGGTGAGTAGTGACAGCAGGAGGCAGGGTAGTTCAGATGCCGGCAGGACAACGGTAAGCGCAAGCAGGAGAACAGACGACAGGTCTGCAGTTACAAACAGTACCCTGGATACCCGCACTGATACAAGAAGTGTAAGTACTATTGATAATAGCCGCAGAGCAACTACCAGTACCAGGGCTGCGGATAAGCCAGGGTACAGCAGCACTGACAGGACATACAAGCCTACATACAATAACCCTCGAATGAGCACTCGTCCATCGTATAATAACAGGACTACTACAAATACAAATTCAAGATCCTCATCAAACCTTAACAGTAACAGCAGTTCGAGCCGTTCGCTTATAAACAGTGTGCAGAGATCCTCGTCAAGGTCTGTAAATTCTTCATCAGCCCTTAACAGATCAGGTAGTTCCATAAGCTCCGGATCAAGGTCTTCGGGTACCTATACCTCTCCAACCAGGAGCTCTTCAACTTCAACACGAAGTTCATCTATAAGCTCAGGTTCGCGTTCAGTAAGTTCAGGTACTTCGGTAAGGTCCTCAAGCAGCAGCTCATCCGGAAGAAGCGTTTCCTCTTCAGGGGGCAGGTCGGGCAGCACCTCAAGTAGTTCGGGAGGAAGAACCGGTGGCAGACGATAAGAGGTAATTAAGCTATTTAATTTTGATAAGTCAGGTACCCTTCAACAAGGCGTGCAATGGGATAATACATAAATATTTAAAACAATGAAAAAAATAATTATATCAACAGGTCTCTTAATCGCCGGTATTCTGAGCATAAATGCCCAGTCTATCGATGAGGCCTTCAGGTATTCGCAGCTTTTCTACGGCGGAACAGCCAGGTTCCAGGCAATGGGAGGTGCGTTTACTTCGCTGGGTGGTGATTTATCTGTGCTTGGCCAGAACCCGGCCGGGTTGGCTGTATTCAGATCACCTGCACTAAGTATTACGCCCCAGATGTATTTTAATAATTCTGAGGTTAATTTCGGGGATATAAGCCAGGATAATGTTTACGACCTCAATCTTAACCAGGCCGGTGTTGCATTTCCGCTGATAAAGAGAAATGATAACAGCGGACTTGTATCTCTTAATCTGGGTTATTCGTACAGCAAAACCAATAACTACCATGAGAATGCAATTATTAAGGGAACCCTGAATAACAGTTCGATGGTGGATTATTTTATGGACCAGGCACAGGGCACCGATTACACTATGCTGTCAGGAGCCGAAGGTATTGTATTTGACGTATGGATGTTCGACACCATCAGTGGAGGAGGAGGCCTGAATTATGCTTCAGTGTTTTCTGAGTACGGAGATAATGCAAATTCAGACTACGGGCAAATTGTACGCAGGGTATTAAGCTCCGAGGGAGGCGCCGCTGAGCACTCATTCAGTATTGCCACTAACTTTAACGATAAAATATTCCTGGGCTTTACCCTTGGGATAAGTACTATATATTCATATACACAGTACGATCATATTGAGGATGATAATAGTAATCTTATTTACGATTTCAATACTTTTTCATACTCTGATGTAGTAGAGACATCCGGAAAAGGATTTTCGGCCAAACTGGGTGCAATAATAAAACCTGTCGATTTTCTCAGACTGGGTTTCGCAGTTCATTCTCCCGTTGTATACAGGTTAAACGAATATTACTATGACAGTGCTACCGGCAGTTATGATAACGGCGACTACTACGAAAGCCAGAATGATGCATTCAGGTTCTCATATACACTCACCACACCTTTAAGGGTTACAACCGGGGCAGCTCTCCAGCTTGGCAAGAAAGGCATTGTGAGCGCAGACTATGAATTTGTGGATTACAAAATGGCACGCTATTCAAGAGCGTCTGACGATTATAATTACTACCGTGAGAACCAGGATATCAGGGAGATATTTGATGTTGCTCATAACCTGAGGTTCGGGGCAGAGTACAGGCTGACGTCATCATTCTACCTGAGGGGAGGCTATGCCCTTTACGGAAGCGGTTTTGCCAGAGGCGAAGATAATGAGGATAATGTACATTCAGTATTGTCAGGTGGCATAGGAATACGACAGAGTAATTTCTATTTTGACCTGTCGTATGCAGTACGATCAAATAATTCAGATTACTTTATGTATAGCAGCCCGGATCTTGATCCTGCAAGCATTAGCTATAAACGCAATATGCTTTCAGCTACACTTGGTATAAGGCTGTAAAAAAAACGGGAACATTTTAAAAAGAGGGGGGTGTGTCAACAGTGTAATACTCTTGTCATTCCGAGCGTAATACTTTTGTCATCCCGAGCGTAATACTTTTGTCATCCCGAGCGTAATACTTTTGTCATCCCGAGCGAATGCGAGGGATCTAAATGTTTGATAATCAAGGCCTGGATTCCTCGCATTCGCTCGGAATGACAAAGATGGTACCCTTTTGAGACAGCCCCTTTTTTTGTACAGTTTACTCCTGGGTGCAAGACCTGAGATAAGTGAGAGATTCGAGCCCCATATTGAACATCAGGTCGAGGATACTTAGTCCGGGAACAAAACTATTATCCTTGCTGAAAACCTGGAAATAAGACTGTGTATTTCTTACTGCATCATTTTCCTCCCTTTTTGGATGTATAATATCTCTTAAATCAAGTGCTCCTTCGTAATAAGCCAGGTATTCAGAAGAGAACTCAATATTCAGACCCAGTTCAAGCGTTGTATTTAACATCTCCAGGATTGATAAATTAAGGTCAAGCAGGTAAGTATGTCCTTTTAAGATGCATGATTCAACATCATCCTTCATATATTCGTAAAAGGCAGATGAGCTGTAGGCAGTTTTAAGCGACCTGAGGTGAATCTGCTGCCAGGGTTTTGAATACTCAATTTTCAGATCACGAAGAGCCACTTTATGAAAGCTGCCTCTCTGAACAGGTACGCTGAGAGTCTGAACACCGGTTGAGGATAGAATATTGCACCTGTTACGGTAGCTCTGCTTGCTATAGTTCTCATGCAGCTCGAGTATTGTTCTTTGAGCCGGTACAATTTTTGAAAAATATTGAACAGGAGGAAAATATGCAGTTGAAACTATTACCGGACCGGCATATACCATAAATCTTATAATTTATTTATCATACTTGCATTAAAGCCTGCCCCGAAACCATTGTCAATATTTACCACGCTTACGCCTGATGCACAACTGGTAAGCATTGCCAGCAGTGCCGATATGCCATTAAAATTTGCCCCGTAGCCCACACTTGTAGGAACTGCTATTACAGGTGCATCAACCAGCCCGCCCACCACGCTGGCCAGGGCTCCCTCCATACCTGCAATAACAATAATTACCCTGCTCTCCCTTATCTTTGGCATCTGGTCTACAAGCCTGTGTATACCGGCCACACCTGCATCATATATCCGGTTTACCTTATTCCCGAGAAGCTCGGCTGTAACTGCGGCCTCTTCAGCTACCGGGTGGTCGGATGTGCCGGCTGATATTATGGCGATTGGTGGGCCTTTTACTTCGTATGGCTTAAGCGTAAAACTTATTATCCTTGCTTCCTCGTGCCATAGCGCACCTGGCACAACAAGCTTAACTGCTTCGTACTTTTCCTTATTTGCCCTCGTACCCATAATATTGCTTCCCCTGGATACAATATGTTCAAATATACCGCTTACCTGTTCGCATGTTTTTCCTTCGCAGTATACTACTTCAGGATAGCCCGTACGTATCTCCCTGTGATGATCTATCCTGGCATAGCCAAGGTCGGAATATGGAAAATGTTTAAGTTCTTCAAGGGCATCTTCAATATCGGTATTCCCCAGTTTTACCCTTGTTAACAGTTCTGCAAGTTTATCCCTGTTCATATTCAGATTTTTATTTTTTATTCATACTCCCTGTCCTGTAGCCTTCGAGGTCGAGAGTGATATATTTTATACCAAGGCGCTTCAGATAATTGCTTATTGAATCTCTCGTCCCTGGCCTGCTTATCTTCTCTATATCCTCCTGCCTGGGCTCAAGCCTTGCAATATCATTATGAAGCCTGACCCTGGTTCCGGCAAAACCCAGTTTTTTCAGAAAGAGTTCAGCTTCTTCAATTATTTGCAGCATATTGGCCTCAACAGCTGTATTATGCGGAATCCTTGTCAGCAGGCAGGCATAAGCAGGTTTATTCCATATTTCCAGCTTGAATTCCTTTAATAATGACCTGATCTCTTTTTTTGCAAGGCCTGCCTCAAGAAGAGGACTTAGCACATAAAGTTCCTTAAGGGCCTTCATCCCCGGCCTGTGGTCTGAGGTATCGTCTGCATTTGATCCGTCGGCAATAATATTATATCCCCTTTCAGCTGCATATTCCTTTATTTTGCTGAATAGTATATGCTTGCAGCGGTAGCAACGGTCTTCAGGATTATGCTTAATATCTCCCGGGAAACTCATAGTCAGCACCTTATGAGTAATATTGTGGGTTTTACAAAAAGCTATGGCTTCATCTGCTTCCCATTGTGGTATATAGGGCGTTTTTATTGTAACTGCCATCATTTCAATATCTGAGAAGTGCTTCAGGACATAAATAAGAAAGGAGCTGTCTACTCCTCCCGAAAATGCAACAAGGACCCTGTCGTCCGGGGCGAACAACTCAACAATTCTTTTTATACCGGAAGAAGCTGCTATTTCCATTCCCCAAATGATGTCATTACAATTTTTGTTATTTCTTTAAGTGAAATTCCTTCTTTCCTTGAGATCTCAAGGCAATCCCTGTGCTCCGGCTTTACCGAAACGAGCTTATTCTTATGATATGCCAGTTTTACCGTAAGCTCGCCAAGGGGTGTGCTTACTTTCCTGTATTCCCTTTCGAGAGTGTATTTGCCAACCTCGTAATACCTCAGGCCAAGGGTAGTGGTGTCGCTGAAAATAATATCTTTCAGGATATCAATTTTTTCAGGTCTTGCAAGAACACTGATTTTTATACCCGGGCGTCCCTGCTTCATTATCAGCGGCGTTAGGAATGCGTCAGATGCTCCGGCATTTATCAGTTTGTCAATAACCTCGTTGTACCATTCAGGGTTCATATCATCTATGTTGCATTCCATCATTACCGAGTCGTTTCCCTTATCTGAGGTTTCTTCCATCTCCCCGAGGTAAACCCTGAGGATATTTGGCCGGGAGGGGTTTACTTTCTGACCAATGCCATAAGCTGATTTCAGTATTCTGAATCCTTCGAGCCCACCATATTCGTTTGCCAGGCTTTTAATAATTGCTGCTCCGGTAGGAGTTGTTGCTTCAAAGTTAACACCTCCGGTCGACACGGGAATGTCGTGCAGGATTTCAACTGTTGCCGGTGCGGGAACAGGAAGAGTGCCGTGGGCACAATCAACAAAGCCTGAACCAAGCTCAAGCCTGCCAACTATAAGCCTGTCTACACCGAGTTTCTCATAGCAAATTGCTGCTCCTACCACATCCACAATAGAATCAATAGCTCCAACTTCATGAAAATGTATCCTGTCGATGGTGGTATTATGAACCTTTGCCTCAGCCCTGGCAATAGTTGTAAAGATTTTCAGGCTGGTTTCCTTAACCTTTTCATCCAGGTCGCTGCTATCCAAAATTTCTTTTATATCAGAAAGATGACGATGTGCCCTGTCTTCATTCTTAATTTTTACTGTAAGCCTGGTACCGTAAATCCCGTGGCGCTGGTCTTTCTGAATATCCAGTTCCCAGCCCGGCAGCTTCAGTTTAAGAAGTTCTTCCTTCAGGAAGTCCTCTTCAATACCCAGGTCCAGCATTGCACCCAGGTTCATATCGCCACTTATTCCCGAAAAGCAATCGTAAAACAATACCTTCATTATGTTATATATTATATAAGGAGTACTAAGATAATACTATACCTACGAATTTGTACAAAATTATTGTATTTTGCGTGGGCAGATAAAATACCGGGGGAGAGTCTGATTCTGCCGGAAATAAAATGTACTTAAAATGAAGCGAAGAGATTTTATCAGGAAATCGGCAGGTGCCGGAATAATTGCAGGAACTGCTTTCAGTCTGGGATCTTATTCCAGCCTTTTTGCCTCGGTTCCCTATCATAATTTACCCGATCTGGTTGCAGTGAAAGGAGCCAGCCCTGAGGCAATGTTTGATAAGGGGATAGCCGCACTGGGAGGGATTACAAACTTTGTAAAGAAGGGGCAAACCGTTGTAATAAAGCCAAATATGGCATGGGACAGGGCTCCTGAAATAGCAGCTAACACTAATCCTTTGCTAATAGGCCGGATCGTGGAGCATTGCATCAGGGCCGGTGCAAAAAAAGTGTATGTATTCGATAATACCTGTCATAACTGGGTAAAATCATACAAGAATTCGGGTATTGAGAATGCTGCAAAATCAGCAGGTGCAAAGATAGTACCGGGTGACGCTGAGAGCTATTACCACGAAGTTGAGATAGAAGGAGCCAGGGTATTGAAAAGCACCAAGGTGCATGAATTAATAATGGAATCAGATGTTTTTATAAATGTGCCTGTATTGAAACACCATTCATCAACAAAAATGACAGGCTCATTAAAGAACCTTATGGGAGCTGTGTGGGACAGGAAATTCTGGCATTCAAATAACCTTCACCAGTGCATTGCCGACTATGCTTTGTTTGAGAAGAAACCTGCCCTTAATGTTATCGATTGTTATAATGTAATGATGAGGAACGGGCCCCAGGGAGTAAGCACCGCCGATGTGGCCAATATGAAGGCCCAGATTTTATCGGCTGATATGGTAGCTGCCGATACTGCCGCTGCAAAGATGCTGGGTAGGAGCCCGGAGGAGATAGATTATATTGGACTGGCAGCTGGTATGGGTATCGGGCAGTCTGATCTGTCGGCTCTTAATATCAGTAGAATCTCAATGTAACAATGTAGGATGAGCAACTCTGTTCTGAAAAGGACCAGGCAGATTCTGGCAAGCATTTTTTTCCTCATCCTTGTCCTGTCATTTCTCGATTTCAGGCAGGTGATCCCCGACAGCTGGTTCTCTCTGATTCTTTTTCTTCAGTTCACACCCTCTGTACTTAATTTTATGCAAAGCCCTACGGTGCTTGCCGGAGGTTTTATAATTGTGCTGGCCCTCACTGTTTTTACAGGCAGAACTTACTGTTCGGTAATCTGCCCGCTGGGGACATACCAGGACCTTGTAAACAGGCTGGGTGGAAAAATTAAGCGCAGAAACAGGAGATTTGCATATGGCAGAGCTCATAATATACTGAGATACTCCATCCTTGCTTTCACCCTTATTTTAATGCTGGCAGGCAGCGTATTTCTAATTTCCCTGCTTGATCCATACAGTGTATTCGGAAGGTTTGTGAGCTATTTCTTCAAACCGGTACTTGTTACTGCCAATAACCTTGTGGCCTGGATTGGAGCTAAGTTTGATTATTACGGCATATTTAAGGTAGCATATACAAAGATACCGCCCGTAAGTTACATCCTTCCCCTGGTCTTTTTTGCTCTTGTTGGGATAATGGCCTTTGGTAACGGGAGATTATACTGTAACACTGTTTGCCCGGTTGGTACCTTGCTTGGAATAATATCAAAGGTATCGCTGCTTCGTATATCGATTGACAGTGAAAATTGCACACACTGTGGAAGATGCTCGGTAAACTGCAAGGCATCATGCATAGATTTTATAAACGAGGAGATTGATGTAAGCCGTTGTGTAAGTTGTTTTAATTGTATTGATGCATGCCAGGATAATGCAATGTTATACAGCTATTCAAATCCAGCCAGGAAATCGCCTGCAGATGAAGTTAACAGTAAAAGACGAAGGTTTATAGGAAGCGGTTTATCTCTTATGATTGCAGCCCTGGGTACTGCCAGGGCACAGAAGGTTCCGGTGCCAAAAAAGGAGTCAACAGTCAGGGAAGATAAGAAGTACCCTGTATGTCCCTACGGGGCTATTAGCCTGGAGCATTTTAACTCTTATTGTACTGCCTGCTCCTTATGCGTGAGTGCCTGCCCTGAACACGTAATTGTCCCGTCGGTAATTGAATACGGGCTGGCAGGCATAATGCAGCCCCGGATGGATTATCATAAGAGCTTCTGTAATTTTGATTGTATAAGGTGCACAGAGGTTTGCCCTACAGGAGCCCTTTTACCTCTTAGTGTTGAAGCAAAGAAACTTACGCAGATAGGCAAAGTAAACTTTATAAAGGAGAACTGTATTGTTGAAACCGAAGGAACCGACTGCGGCGCCTGTTCAGAGCACTGTCCGACCAAGGCTGTTACTATGGTTCCCTACAGGGATAAGCTCGTTATACCTGAGGTAAACAACGAGATATGTGTTGGCTGTGGCGCCTGTGAGTTTGCCTGTCCGACAAAACCCTATAAAGCAATCTTTGTGGACGGAAACCCTGTTCACCTTGACGCCAAAAAGCCTGAAGAGAAAAAGGTGGAAGCAGGCGAACTAGAAGATTTCCCTTTCTGAAGACAGACTGTAAGTGCCTGAAAAAATGTCAAAAAAATATGACATTTATCTGCTTAGTATCCCTTATATAAAGTGTAATTTTGTAGATCATAATTAACAATTACACTTAAAAATGAAACCTACACATATTGAACACATTGGGATAGCCGTAAAAAGCCTTGATGATGCGATACCATTCTACGAAAATGTATTTGGCCTGGAGTGCTACAGTATCGAGGAAGTAAGCGACCAGAAAGTAAAAACTGCATTTTTCAGAATAGGTGAAACCAAGATTGAGTTGCTTGAATCGACCGATCCTGAGGGTCCGATAGGGAAATTTATTGAGAAAAGGGGAGAAGGTGTGCACCATATAGCCTTTGCAGTTGAAGACCTGGATAATAAGCTTAAACTTGTTGAAGATAAAGGAGTAAGGCTAATTGACACTTCCTCCAGGAAGGGAGCAGAAGGCCTGGATATTGCTTTTCTGCATCCAAGGTCTACTTTTGGCGTACTTACTGAGCTGTGCGAAAATAAATCTGATAAATAACAATATAAAAACAGCCTGATGAGCAACCAGGATAAAATAAAAAAACTTATTGAGCTACGCGAAGAAGCCAAGCTGGGTGGGGGAGAAAAGAAAATAGAATCGCAACATAAGAAAGGAAAGCTTACTGCGCGTGAAAGAATTGAAATCCTCCTTGACGAAGGCTCCTTCGAAGAGTTTGATATGTTTGTAACACACCGCACAGAAGATTTTGGTCTGGGGGATAAAAAATACCTTTCGGATGGTGTTGTTACCGGACATGGCACAATAGATGGCAGGGTGGTTTATGTGTTTTCGCAGGATTTTACTGTTTTTGGTGGATCGCTGTCCGAAACTTTTGCCCAGAAAATTTGCAAGATAATGGACCAGGCAATGAAGGTGGGGGCACCTCTCATTGGTATTAACGACAGCGGCGGAGCAAGAATACAGGAGGGAGTAAGAAGCCTGGCCGGGTATGCAGAGATATTTGAGCGCAATATTCTTGCTTCGGGCCTTATTCCTCAGATATCAGCTATTTTCGGACCCTGTGCCGGTGGAGCAGTTTATTCTCCTGCGCTTACAGATTTTATTATTATGAGCGAGGAGAGCAGCTATATGTTTGTTACCGGTCCGAAAGTTACAAAAACAGTTACCGGTGAAGAAATCTCTATTGAAGACCTTGGTGGTGCCAAAGTACATTCCACCAAATCTGGTGTTGCACACTTTGTTGCTGAAGACGAAGAGGAAGGGCTCCTGCTTATAAGGAAACTGCTGAGTTACCTGCCCCAGAATAATCTGGAAGATCCTCCTATTGCCGACTGTAATGATCCTATTAACCGCCTCGAGGATGATCTGAATTTTATTATTCCTGAAAATCCAAACCAGGCATATAATATACGCGACGTTATTTATAAGATAGTTGATAACGAGGAGTTCCTTGAGGTCCACGGTAATTTTGCGAAGAACATAGTTGTGGGTTTTGCCAAGCTCGACGGAATGTCTGTGGGTATAGTTGCCAACCAGCCAAATTTCCTTGCCGGTGTGCTGGATATCGAGGCTTCGAGGAAAGCCGCCCGTTTTGTGAGGTTCTGTGATGCCTTTAATATACCCATACTTACACTGGTAGATGTGCCTGGATTTCTGCCGGGAAGTAACCAGGAATACGGTGGTATAATTATTCACGGAGCAAAACTGATGTTTGCCTATGGCGAAGCAACTGTTCCGAAAATTACTGTTACACTGAGGAAATCGTACGGAGGAGCACACTGCGTAATGTCTTCGAAACAACTCAGGGGCGATATAAACTATGCATGGCCTTCGGCCGAGATTGCCGTAATGGGGCCCCGGGGTGCAATAGAAGTGCTGGAAGGAAAGAAGATCAGTGAAATTGAAGACCCTGAAGAGAAAGCGAAATATGTTACTGAAAAGGAGGATGAATACAAGGATAAATTTGCCAATCCTTACGAGGCAGCACGCTATGGTTTTCTTGATGATGTAATTGAACCCAGAAATACCAGGTTCAGGGTAATCAGGGCACTCAGGACACTCACAACCAAGAAGGATCCGCTGCCATTAAAAAAACATTCTAATATACCACTCTGATTATGCTTGAAATAAATACTGTATCAGCCTTTCTTCCCCTGATAAAAGGAATTGATGGCCAGGCGGGAACAATTGTAGTGATAGGTTATATGATTGTATTCCTGGCACTTATAATTATGTACCTGGTTTTTAAATATCTTTTGCCCCTGTTTTTCAAAATAAAGCTTTACAGGAGAGCTGCAAGGGAAGGAAGGGCTCTTGATGAAAGTGAAAAAACACATATGGCAGGAGCAGCAAATGCCGCAATAGCCACAGCACTATACCTTTATTTTGATGAGCAGCACGACGAAGAGAGTAATGTTATTACTATAAGGAAAGTATCCAGAACTTATTCGCCATGGAGTTCCAAGATTCACAGTATGAAACCCTTTTCACGATAAATACCTGTTATGAAAAATTATAAATTTACGATAAGCGGGAACAATTACGAGGTCGATATCCTTGAAGTGGATGGTGACCTTGCGAAGATTGAAGTTAACGGGACACCTTACCTTGTAGAAATACACAGGCAGATTAAGCAGGTAAAGACACCCACTCTTGTACGACCTGTTCTGAGGGAGCCCTCAAAAAGTATTGAGAAGAAAGAACAGGGAAGCAAAGTGGCAATAAAGGCACCGCTGCCCGGAATAATAATTGAATTATCGGTTAAGGAAGGCGACAGGGTTACAAAGGGGCAGAAACTTGCAGTTATGGAAGCAATGAAGATGGAGAACGAAATAAAAGCTGAAAAGGACGGGGAAGTGGTGTCTGTAAAAGTTACCCAGGGCCAATCGGTATTGCAGGATGAAGTAATAATTGAAATTAGCTAAGGATGAAGAGGTTTATTACGCTTATAGCAATAATTTCAATTCTGTCGCTGGCCTGGACTGCTTTTATAAAACCCGAAGCAGAAAATAATACTGCCGGGAGTGCCGGAACAGAGAATTACCAGCAAAGCACCGATCAGCAGGACCAGGATGGGTCGGCAGCGCTGAACGGCTTAAAAAAGTTCTGGGAGTTTTCGGGATTCAGAAACGCTACAAAAGGTCACCTGATGATGATTATTGTAGGACTGGTTTTTATATTCCTGGCAATAAAATATGATTATGAGCCACTCCTGCTTATCCCTATAGGTACGGGTATAATAATCGGAAATATTCCATTCTTCCAGGATGGAGGTTATAACCTCCAGCTGGGAATTTACCAGGATGGCAGTGTTATGAACTACCTGTACTTTGGTGTTTTGAAAGGTGTGTATCCTCCCCTGATTTTCCTGGGCCTGGGTGCAATGACAGACTTTTCATCACTTCTGTCCAATCCGAGGCTGATGATACTCGGGGCTGCAGCCCAGCTGGGTATCTTTATTACTTTCCTGGGGGCACTTGCCTTTGGCTTTGCTCCGCCGGAGGCAGGCGCAATAGGTATTATTGGCGGGGCCGACGGACCCACAGCCATATTTCTGTCGTCGCGACTGGCAAACGGTGTTAACCTGCTGGCCGACGGGACAACTGTAAAGAACCTGATCGGACCCATTGCTATTGCCGCCTATTCATATATGGCACTTGTGCCGGTAATACAGCCTCCTATTATGCGACTGCTTACAACGAAAAAGGAAAGGCTTATCAGGATGAAGCCTCCCAGGCAGGTGTCAAAAACTGAAAAGATACTGTTTCCAATAATCGGACTGCTGCTTACCGCATTTATTTCACCAAGTTCTCTTCCTCTTCTGGGAATGCTGTTTTTCGGTAATATACTTAAGGAATCGGGTGTAACAAAGCGCCTGGCAGAGACGGCAAGAACTTCTATGATAGATATAGTGACTATACTGCTTGGTCTTACTGTTGGAGCTTCAACACAGGCTGACGTATTTCTGACCCCCGATTCATTGTTTATTTTCCTGCTTGGAGCAGTTTCATTTGTAATTGCAACAGCAGGGGGCCTCTTATTTGCCAAATTTATGAATATTTTTCTGAGAGGTGATAACAGGATTAATCCCCTTGTTGGTGCTGCAGGTGTTTCTGCCGTTCCAGATAGTGCCAGGGTAGTTCAGAACGAAGGACTGAGGGCTGACCCGACCAACCACCTGCTGATGCACGCAATGACCCCTAATGTGGCAGGTGTAATAGGTTCGGCAGTGGCAGCAGGTATATTGCTCAGTTTCCTGGGCTAAAAGATAAACTCTATTTCATATCTTTAAGCAGATATAAAAGCATATGGAAGAAAAAATTATCATAAAGGGAAATAGTGGTCCAAAAGTGCGGTCTGATTGTGAGGTAAAAATCAGCCCGCTAAAAGATGGATCTGAAAATGAGATTGTACTTGATTCGAAGGTTGATTCAATGTACCGGACCCCGAACCTGGAGCTAATTAACGAAGTGCTTGGTTTTTATGATGTTAAGGGTGTTTTGTGCGAGGTTCACGACAGGGGTGCACTTCCATTTGTTATAGCTGCCAGGCTTGAAGCTGCATGCAGGGATCTTACCGGGAGTACAGCAGAATATCTTACTGTAATGCATCCGGCAAATAATTATAGCACCGAAGCTGCCAGGCCCCGGTTCAGCAGGCTGTACCTGCCCGGAAATACTCCTAGCATGATGCTGAATGCAGGCTTACATTCTCCCGATGGCATAATACTTGACCTCGAAGACTCTGTGGCTCCCGGAAAGAAAGACGAAGCAAGAATCCTGGTCAGGAACGCCCTGCGATCACTCAATTTTTATGGTGTTGAAAGAATGGTAAGGATAAACCAGGGCAAAAGCGGTATTGGCGACCTTAATTATATAGTACCTCATAATGTCAATTTGATCCTTGTTCCCAAATGCGAAAGCAGTTTGTATATAAAAGAGCTGGAAAATGAAATCAGGGAGATCAGTTCCCGGTATAACATAAAAAACAGGATTTTCCTGATGCCGATTATAGAGTCGGCCCTGGGAATTGAGAATGCCTATGAAATTGCGACAGCAAGTGAGAATGTGGTTGCCCTTGCAATAGGACTTGAAGATTATACTGCCGACCTGGGTGTACAAAGAACGATTGAAGGATCTGAGTCACTTTATGCAAGAATGAGGCTTGTTAATGCTGCAAAGGCAGCCCGGATTCAACCAATAGATTCTGTATTCTCTGATGTTGATGATATGGAGGCACTCAGATCAACAGTATTGAAATCGAAGGCGATGGGCTTTGAAGGAATGGGATGCATTCATCCAAGGCAGATAGAAGTTATTAAAAAGGCTTTTGCTCCAACTGAAGATGAAATTGAAAAGGCATACAGGATAGTTCTGGCTTTCAAAGAAGCAGAGAAGATGGGTCTGGGTGTTGTGTCACTTGGTTCAAAAATGATAGACCCGCCTGTTGTGAACAGGGCTTTGAAAACGATAGAGCTGGCGCTGCAGTTTGGCCTTATTGAGAAAGACCCGGATATTGAAGATGAACAATCAGAAAAACAATAGCTATGGCTGCTAAACTGATAAAAAACGCTGCAGGCCGGATGGTGCTTACAGAACTAAACGGTGAACCTGCCATACCTTATATGGGCGTTGGTAAATATATACCTGAAGCTAAAAAACACGCTCCCTCAATAGCATCATGTGCAAATTTCCCGTCAGATGGAAATAAACAGGTAAGTTCAATCTCTGAAGCACTCAGGAAATGCGGGCTTAAGGATGGCATGACAATCTCCACCCATCATCACTTCAGGAACGGCGACCTGGTAGCAAACCAGCTTTTTGATGCAGTTAAGGAATTGGGCATTAAGGGTATAAGGTGGTTTCCTTCAGCTGCATTCCCATGTCATGAGCATCTTATCCAGTACCTTGAAGATGGTACCATACATCATATTGAGGGTAGTATGAACGGCCCTTTGGGTAAATATGTATCTGAAGGTAAAATGAAAGGTACCGGTGTGTTGAGGTCGCACGGCGGAAGATACCAGGCTGTTCAGGACGGAGAGGTAAAAATTGATATAGCTGTTATCGGCGCACCGGCAGCCGATCCCTTTGGTAATGCAAATGCCCTGCAGGGAGACTCAGCCTGTGGCTTGCTCGGATTTGCGCTGGCCGATTCACAGTATGCCGATAAGGTAATAGTGGTAACAGATAATATGCTTGAATTTCCATGCATACCATGGCAGATACAGGGTAACTATGTAGATTATACAGTTGAAGTTGACAAAATTGGAGTTCCGGAAGAAATAATATCGGGTACAACCGTTATTACCAGGTCGCCCGACAGGTTGCTTCTGGCTGAGCTTACAGCAAAATTCTGTGATGCTGCCGGTATTATTGCAAACGGATTCTCATTCCAGAGCGGGGCAGGAGGAACATCGCTTGCCGTTGGTGAATTTTTCAGGCAGATAATGCGCGAAAGAAATATAAAGGCGAGGTTTGCCAGGGGCGGATCAAACAAGTACCTTGTATCAATGCTTGAAGAGGGTCTGATTGATTATATTCTTGACGGGCAAACATTTGACCTTGATGGCGTGAAATCGATGGCAAATAACCCAAATCATGTATGGACCAGTCCATTTACATCATACAACTACCATGGAAAGGGAAATTTTGCCGGCATGGTAGATGTTGCTATTCTTGGAGCTACCGAGGTTGACCTTAATTTTAATGCTAATGTTGTAACTCACTCCGATGGCTACCTGCTTCATGGTATAGGAGGATGGCAGAATTGCCTGTTTTCCAAAACAGTTATACTGCCATTACCACTTTTCAGGGACAGGATTCCGGTAGTTATTGATGAGGTAACAACTTTATGCGGACCCGGAGAACTTATCGATGTTATTGTAACCGAGCGGGGAATAGCAATTAACCCCCTCAGGAAAGATCTTATTGAGAAAGTAAAGGGATCTGATCTGCCTCTGAAAACAATACAGGAACTGAAAGATGAGGCAGAGGCGATTTGCGGCAAGCCTGAAAAAGCTAAATTATCTGATGAGGTGGTTGCTGTTATTAAATGGGTTGACGGTACAATTCTCGACGTAGTTTATAAGGTTAAATAGGACCACTGCCTTTTATGTGTACTGCTTGCAGCACCCTGGGCAGTAAAGCAGTGGAAGAGAGGGCAGAAATTAGTAATGAAAAAAATATTTATATTAACAAGAAATCTATTGCCATGCACAAATGTATTATTTGCGGATATCTGTATAATCCTGAAGAAGGAGATCCTGTAGGTGGTGTAGTTCCCGGTACAGCTTTTGAGGACATTGATCCGGAGTGGCAGTGTCCTCTTTGCGGAGCAGGAAAGGAAGAATTCGAAGAAGCAGATTATTAGGCTTATTCTTTCTCAGGAATATTTTTAAGTACATCTACCAGTAAATCCCAGAATTTAAGGGTAGTAACTATATTTATTCTTTCTTCAGGCGTATGGGCTCCCTTTATGGTAGGCCCAAAGGATATCATATCCAGCCCGGGATATTTTTCAAGGATAAGCCCACACTCAAGGCCGGCATGTATAGCTCTTACAAGCGGTTTTTCGCCGAATAACCTTGTATAGGAGGATCTGGTAATATTAAGAATCTGCGAGTTGGTATCCGGTTCCCATCCAGGGTAGCCATCAGAATGCCTTACCTTTGCCCCGGCTTCTTCAAATACCTTTTCAATTCTTAATGCAAGCTCGTTTTTGGCACTGTTAACAGAACTTCTCTGGCTGGTTACAATAGTAATCTTATTATCCTTCATCTTAACAGATGCAAGGTTGGTGGATGTTTCAACAAGGTTATCCATGCTTTTTGACCATGCAATAACTCCATGAGGGCATTTCAGCAGCGAATTAATCAGATCTGACTGAATATTGCTTTTTATTACTGTTTCGGGTAAGTTGCAGGTTTTAATATCCAGCTTCAGATTGGGTTCTGTTGCTTCATATTCAGCTGCAAAGCGGTCCTGGTATTCACCAATTATCTTACCGGCCTCTTTTTCAGACAGGTTTTTTGCTACAAGCCTGGCAAAGGCTTCCCTTGGTATGGCATTTCTGAGATTGCCTGCATCAATAAATGAAAGCCTGGCATCAAATATATTTTTAAAAGCAGAAATGGTTTCGGCGATCAGTTTAACCGCATTTGCATATCCATTGTGTATTTCATCGCCCGAATGCCCGCCATGAAGTCCTGTTACCGATATTTCATATGCCATCCCTTCACCGCTGCATTTTTCTGTTTCAACATTAAATTCAGCTACTGTATCTATACCACCGGCGCAACCAATAAACAGTTCACCTTCATCCTCCGAGTCGAGGTTAATAAGAATGTCGCTGGTAAAGAAATCCTTCTGGAGGTTTATTGCACCGGTCATTCCGGATTCCTCGTCAACAGTGAAAAGACATTCAATCTTACCGGTCTTAAAGGATTTATCAGTAAGTATTGCCATCTGTGCAGCCATACCAATGCCATCGTCAGCACCAAGAGTTGTTACCTTTGCCGTAACCCATCCGTCTTCAATAAATGGTTTTATAGGGTCAGAGGCCCAGTTGTGAACTGTGTCGGCATTCTTTTCTCCAACCATATCCATATGACTCTGGAGCACAACAGCCTTCCTGTTTTCATAGCCAGTGTCAGCCTGCCTGGTAATCAGGATATTGCCAACCTTATCCTCTTTTACATCGAGCCTGTTTTTTTGAGCAAATTCTTTAAGAAAGGCCCTGATCTTCTCCTCATTTTTAGAAAGTCGCGGAATTTTGCAGATTGATTCAAAATATTTCCAAAGGGATGAAGGTTCTAAATGACTGATAAACATATTATTGTAATGCAGATTAGTATAATTTTAAACAGATGGTAAAGGTACAAAAAAAAATGTATTGAATCCTGAATATGGTATGTACTTTGTCATTTGCAGGCTGCAAAAGATTTACTATTTTAAGTCCGAAAAACCTTTTTATTATTAAACAAACCATAAACTGATTATGAGCTCAAGAAAGATTGTTTCTTTACCCGGCGACGGGATAGGCGAAGTTGTCCTGCAACAGGCTATACGTGTTCTGGATGCAGCCGGTTTTAAGGCTGAGTATATACATGGTGATATAGGCTGGGAATTCTGGCGTAAGGAGGGTAATCCCTTACCTCAAAGGACTATAGATCTGTTGGAAGAACACAAAGTTGCTCTTTTCGGGGCAATAACATCTAAACCTAAGGATGAGGCACTCGAAGAGCTTAATCCGGAATTAAGAGACAGGGGCCTGGTATATGCAAGCCCGATAGTAGGGCTGAGGCAGCATTTTAACCTTGATATCTGCCTGCGTCCATGCAGAACCTACAAAGGCAACCCCCTGAACTTTATAAGGAGGGCGAAAGATGGTGGAGCAGAGGAGCCCTATGTTGACGTTGCTATATTCAGGCAAAACACGGAGGGACTTTATGGGGGAGTGGAATGGTCGAATCCGCCAAAGCTTGTATATGATGCCCTGATGTCTCATCCAAAGTTTAAGAAGAACTTCGGTAAGGCACCGGTTGAAGATATATCTGTATCGACAAGGATATTTACAAAAAATGCCACGGCACGTATATTGAGGGCAGCTTTTGAACATGCAAGAAAATACAGCTACAAGTCGGTAACTGTTTGTGAAAAACCAAATGTTATAAGAGAAACATCAGGCATGATGCTACTGATGGCAAAGGATATGCAAAAAAATGAGTATCCGGATATTCAGCTGTGGAACACAAATATAGATGCACAGATGATGTGGCTCACCAAGAATCCTGAAGATTACGGGGTTATAGTGGCGGGGAATATGTTCGGGGATATTGTATCGGATGCATTTGCAGGTTTAATAGGGGGGCTGGGCTTCGCATGTTCTGCACAGGTATCTGCCGATGGAGTTGCTGTTTTTGAACCTACACATGGCTCAGCACCAAAGTACGCAGATTATAAAGTATCTATTGTAAACCCGATAGCCATGATAGAATCTGCCTGCATGATGCTTGATTTTATCGATGAGCAGGAGATAGCCGCCAGAATAAGGAAGGCCGTTGCAGTGGTGATTGAAGAAGGCAGGGTAAGAACCTATGATATGATGAAGATGCCCGGCAGGGAGGATGTTGTTAAGCAGGGTGCTGCCTCTACAGTTGAAATGACGGATGCAATAATAGGGAAACTAAAATAGTGGATATGAGTGCACAGGTTTATGAGCTATGGCCAGAGCTTAACTGGATAGAAAACAGTGAGTTGCGTGATAAAACAGCCAGGACATGGGGTATCGCCCTCGAACGGAGCGTGCTGACTCCCGAAGACCTGAACCGTATACCTTTTACTCTGCTTTGTGGTCCTGATCTCAAGGTTAGCTTTATGGCACATAAGAGATGTGTGGTTCATGTTGCCAGGGAAAGCGGTATAAAGATGAACGAGTTCTTCGGGGATGAGTTGCCTGTTGATATGGATATTCTTATCTCGGGAGCAATTCTTGCAGATGTGGGGAAATTGCTTGAGTATGTTCTGGATGAAGATGGTAAGGCTGTCCAGGGAAGTTATGGGAAATACCTCAGGCATCCTTTTTCAGGTGTGGCACTTGCTGAAGAGTGTGGCCTGCCTCCCGAAGTATGCCATATTATTGCTGCACATGCAGGCGAAGGCGATCATGTAAAAAGAACCACCGAAGCTTATGTGGTTCACCATGCCGACTTTATGACCTTCCTGCCCTTTAAGAGCAGGTTGATTGTATAGGGCTCCGGCTGAAGAATTAAGATGTCGTAGGGCTCCAGCCCTGCAACATCATTCCCCGGCCGCTGGTGACTTATCTTAATGAAAGAGTGCTTTTGCAGGTACAACTCTCTTACCTGCATCCTTATCCCATATATTAAACTCCAGGCCTATACCCCCTGTTCCCTGGAAATACTCAATCCTTATTTTATGGTAACCTTTGCCAAGTGCCTGTACTGATGATTGTTCCCTCATACCATGAATTCCATTATTCTCAACAATTACCTCGTCATTAAGTATAAGCCTTGAACCGTCGTCAGAATTTAGAGACAGCCTGTAAACCCTGGCATCTTCAATCTTCAGGTATCCTTCAAAAACAAGTCCCATATAGTCTCTATTGTCTCCGGCAGCTGTACTTACTTTTTCTGCAATAAGTTCACCGGAAGGCTCTAAACTGTCGAAATCAGGTATCTCTGTCCACCTGCCCTGGTATATTTTTACTGAGATTCCCTTTGCCGGGCTTACTGCTTCGGCTGCATTTTTTATTTCTGCCTTTTCAATTTTGAATGAAATAATCCGGCTTTCACTGCCATCATAAACTGCCAGGGCCTTAATTTCAGCTTCCTTATTTATTTCAAAAGGTTCTGAATACTGAGGTGATCCGGTATCAGGATCTGATCCGTCAAGAGTATAGTAGATACTGGCATTCTTATCTCTGCATCCAAATTCCACGATATATGTATCAATAAACTTATAGGTGTCGTTAAGCAGGTAGGGTGGAGAAATGCCCATATTGGCCTTTTCGACGTTTGCATAGCCCATTTTATCTCTTGCCCTGTCGTAGGTCATAAGGCCATTCGTCTCAGTTTCAACATCAGTGGTCTGGGTATAAACAACAGCTGAAAGTCCCCTGTCAACCATCTTATATACTTCGGAATAGTATTCTTCATACCTGGCAAGCAGGTCATCGGTGTTTTCCATTGTACGATAGCCCCAGTTTTTCTGTTCCCAGGTATGATCCTGTACCGGCAACCCAAGGCCTCCAAATTCACCAAGTACAATTGCCCTTTCGCTTTCCGGTTCCGGCATCCGCGGATCAGGGTAATGATGAATATCCAGGATATCTCCACAGCCCCTGTCGGTCCAGCCTGAGGCACTGTTTACCAGTCTTGTGGAATCGTACCCTTTAATAAAATCAGTAATACCCGCAGTATTGTACTGTCCCCATCCTTCATTAAAAGGTACCCATACTATTATTGAAGGATTATTATATTTTGTATCAATCATTGCAGATAATTCTGCAATAAACTGGTCTGCATCGCTTTCACTTTTTTCAATATCAGGCATATTGCCACCAATATACTTATCGCCACTTGGCATATCCTGCCATACCAGCAACCCCATTTTATCGCACCAGTAATAGAAGCGCCTGTTTTCAACCTTTACATGCTTACGGAGCATATTGAAGCCCATCTTCCTGGTCATCTCAAGGTCATATATCATTGCTTCTTCGGTAGGAGGGGTGTAAAGCCCGTCAGGCCAGAATCCCTGGTCGAGCGGCCCGTTCTGGAATACAAAGCGGTTGTTCAGAAGTATCCGGGTAAATCCATCGCCGGCATCTCCCAGTGAGACTTTCCTGAAGCCGGTATATGATTTTACCTTATCAAGAATTTCCTCTCCCAGGCAGAGATTAATTTCCAGGTCATAAAGTACGGGACTGGAAGGTGACCAGAGTTCAAAATCCTTAACATCAATACTTATTTCTTCGGGATTATCTGAGATACCCCCGGCAATAATCTTTCCGTCCTTCATAAGATTTACAGAAAGACTTATGTCGTCTCTCAGATTGTATACCTCCAGGCTGAGTTTTAAAGTACCCTTATCTATATCGGTATCGGTTCTGAAGGATTTGATATAGGTTTTACCGAGGGGTTCAATCCATACGGTTTGCCAGATTCCGGATGAGGGTGTATACCATATGCCGTGAGGTTCAGAAACCTGTTTGCCCCTTGGCTGATTTCCCTTATCAGTCGGATCCCATACCGCTACCTTTAATTCATGGGTCTTGCCTGTTGCAACAAAGCCTGAAATATCGAAACAAAAAGGATCGTAGCCGCCCCTGTGTGTTCCAACTATACGATCGTCAATATAAAGTGTTGTTTCCCAGTCAGATGCCTCGAAGTTAATTATCAGGTTACGGTTCTTCCAGGCTGAAGGTATTTTTATTTCTCTTCTATACCACAGCTGTTGAGTCTCATCAACCCTTTGAGCGATTCCCGAAAGTGCTGATTCGACAGGGTAAGGAACCAGTATCCTGCTGTTCCATGACTGCGGTTCTTCATCTTTATTGCTTATGGCAAAATCCCAGAGGCCATTTAAATTAAGCCACTCAGCTCTTTCCATTCCAGGCCGGGGATATTTGTCCCAGGGCAGTTCAGGATTTATATCCTCTGCCCACTGAGTAAGAAGCGGAGCATCAGCGGGACTCCAGTCGGCGCTCTGATTTACCTTACAGGAGTTAAGTGCCAGTGTGAGGAGTACCGGCAGAATGATAATTAGTTTATTCATAATAATTTAGTGCTTTATCCCAGTTTCATCCTTTCCACGGCTTCAATATTAAGCTCGTTTGTTACTGCCTTGGCCGGGGGAGTATATAAGAAGTCTATTAAATCGCTATATCTTTCAGTTACCTTTCCCCTTATTATTTTTGCCGTAGCATTTACCAGTCCGTTTTCTTCTGTAAATCCTTCGTCCAGCACTCCCAGTGCAACCGGCAGCCATCTCTGCGGGAACATTTTTGAATATTTCCCGTTTGTCCTGTATTCGTTTACTTCATTCTCGATAAGCATCAGTACTACTTTTTTCCCTTCGTCAGTATCGGCAGTTAATTTCTTTTCGTCGAGGTACCTTTTCAGGGCATGCTGGTTGGGAACTACCAGGGCAACCGTATAGGGTTTCTGGTTGTTGTATAAGATACATTGATCCAGGTATTTACTTTGTTCGGCGATAGCTTCTTCAATACTTTCGGGGCTGTATTTTTCTCCATCATCCGATATAAGCAGGCTTTTGAACCTGCCCAGCACGTAGAGGTATCCGTCGCTGTCGAGGTAGCCCAGGTCTCCGGTGTGCAGCCATCCGTCCCTGATTGTTTCTGCTGTGGCATTTTCATTCTTCCAGTAGCCGTACATAACATTGCCTCCTTTAATAACTATTTCGCCTTTTTCACCAGGAGGTAAAATATTATTATCCTCGTCGCATATTTTAATTTCCATATTGTTTACCGGCCTTCCTGAGGATCCAAGTTTATGCCGGTCTTTTGTGTTGGCTGAAATTATGGGTGATGCTTCAGAGAGGCCATAGCCCTGGTAAACAGGCGTTCCGATAGCATAGAAGTATCTTTGCAGCTCCATATCCAGAAGTGCAGCACCTCCAATAAAATATTCCAGCTCGCCTCCGAAAATATCTCTTATTTTGCTGAATATTATTTTATCAAAAAGTTTTAAGAAAGGATATTTAATTTTTTGCAGGCCCCGTCCCCTGTTATAACCTTCCTTATTGTATGAATAGGAAAGTCTCAATCCGGCTTCGAAGAGCATCTCGGTAAATTTTCCTTTTTCCTTGATGCCCTTGTCAATATTTTTTCTGAAATTTTTTGATACAGCCGGTGCACTCATAAGAATATTTGGTCTTATTTCCTTAAGGCACGAAGGCAGGTTCCTGAGTGTCTCAAGAGGTGTCTTCCCCCTTTTTACTGAAGCAATACTGGCCCCCTTGCCCATAAAGGCAAAGATTCCTGCTGTATGGGCAAATGAATGGTCCCATGGAATGAAGAGAAGGGTTTTGAAGAAGGGTGGTATATCAAGAAGGCTGTATGCCTGGTAAACATTGGAGATATAATTTCCGTGAGTAAGAATTATGCCCTTAGGATCTGCCGTGGTGCCCGAGGTGTAGCATATGTTGGCAAAATTGTCGGGTGTTATGGCATTATAAAGTTCTTCAAATTTTTTACTGTTATCTTCCTTATCGAGCCAGTTGCGCCCGATCTTCCTGATTTCGTTGAAATGAATTTCATTATCGGCATACTCCTCGCGGGGTTCATAATAAATAATTTT
>JAZBNV010000146.1:0-16061 GCA_036350795.1 Marinilabiliaceae bacterium | reverse complement strand
TAGTGCAGGGCTCCGGCCCTGCGCTGGTTTGATAGTGCAGGGCTCCGGCCCTGCGCTGGTTTGATAGTGCAGGGCTCCGGCCCTGCGCTGATACCGTTAGTTTCGGATTTTAAGGTGAAGGGCAGGAGCCCTTCACCATCTGAAGACAGGAGCCCTGCACCAGCAGAAGTTAATATGGATTATTTAATCCTTTACGAGTTTGTCAATCAGGTCCTGGTCGGCAAAATTTGGCAGGGTAACCTGCAGCCCGGGGTTTTTCTGCATCTCGCGTTTAATGGCGAATAGGGCACCTTCATTCCTTGCCCAGCTTCTGCGGGCAATGCCGTTATGCACATCCCAGTGCAGCATGCGCTCAAGCCTTACTTCAGCCTCGCTGCTGCCATCGAGCAGCATTCCGAAGCCGCCATTAATTACCTCTCCCCAGCCAACTCCGCCTCCATTGTGTATAGATACCCAGGTTGCTCCCCTGAAGGAGTCTCCGATAACATTCTGTATAGCCATATCGGCGGTAAAGCTCGATCCGTCATAAATGTTGGATGTTTCGCGAAATGGAGAGTCGGTACCCGACACATCATGATGATCGCGTCCGAGAACTATAGGTCCGCTGATTTCGCCGGCAGCAATTGCCTTATTAAAGGCACGGGCAATTTCTATCCTTCCCCTGGCATCGGCATAGAGGATTCTTGCCTGCGAACCAACAACCAGCCTGTTCCTGGCGGCTTCTTCAATCCAGTGAATATTATCTGCCATCTGTTGTGATATCTCAGCCGGCGAGTCGTTCATTATCTTCTTAAGTACATCAGCAGCAATCCTGTCGCTTTTTGCAAGATCTGCTTCGAGGTTTGAGCAACACACCCATCTGAAGGGTCCGAAACCATAATCAAAACAGAGAGGTCCCATAATATCCTGAACATAGGAGGGGTAGATAAAAGAACCATCCTTATTCAGAATGTCGGCCCCTGCCCTTGCCGACTCAAGCAGGAAAGCATTTCCATAATCAAAGAAATAAGTTCCCCGGTCGGTGTGTCGCCTGATTGCCTTTACCTGCCGGCGCAATGATTCCCTGACAAATTCCTTAAACTTTTCAGGCTCCCCTGCCATCATCCTGTTGGCTTCGTCAAAAGAAAGACCGGCAGGATAATATCCGCCTGACCATGGATTATGTAAAGATGTCTGGTCAGAGCCAAGATCAATTTTTATATCATTATCTGCAAATGCCTCCCATACATCTACAATATTTCCATGGTAGGCAATAGATACTGCTTCGCCCTTCTTTACAGCTGTTTTCACCCTTTGTACCAGGTCAGGCGTATTATCTGTAAGCTCGTCAACCCATCCCTGTGATAACCTTGTATTAATTGCCCTTGTGTTTACTTCGGCAATCACAGAAACCACTCCTGCTATATTACCTGCCTTTGGCTGTGCTCCTGACATGCCTCCCAGCCCTGAAGAAACAAAAAGTTTACCGGCAAGCGAGTCACCGGGGCCTGCTATTCTCCGACCGGCATTCAGAATTGTTATAGTAGTTCCGTGTACTATACCCTGCGGACCTATATACATATATGATCCGGCCGTCATCTGCCCGTACTGCGACACCCCAAGAGCATTAAATCTTTCCCAGTCGTCCTGGCCGGAATAATTTGGAATTACCATTCCGTTGGTAACCACCACCCTGGGTGCCTCCTTATGAGATGGAAACAGACCCATAGGATGGCCCGAATACATCACAAGTGTCTGCTCATCTGTCATAGTGGCCAGGTACTTCATGCAAAGCCTGTACTGGGCCCAGTTCTGGAATACCGCTCCGTTTCCACCATAGGTAATAAGCTCGTGCGGATGCTGGGCAACGGCATTATCCAGGTTGTTCATTATCATCAGCATTATTGCTGCAGCCTGTTTTGAGCGATATGGAAATTCTTCTATATTCCTTGCTCTCAGAACATAATCGGGCCGGAAACGGTACATGTATATCCTGCCATATTCCCTTAGTTCGGCATAGAATTCCGGGGCAAGGGTTTCATGGTATACTGCAGGGAAATATCTCAATGCATTCTTTAAGGCAAGTTTTTCCTCTTCCCTGCTAAGAATGCTTTTCCTTTTCGGAGCATGGTTAACAGACTTATCATATTCCTTTGGTTCAGGAAGCTTATCGGGTATACCTTCAAGGATAGCTTTATGAAATTCGCTCAGGCTCATTTTTATATTTATATGCTTGGTGTTCTGCAAATATAAATAAAGGTAGCTTAAAGCTTAAGGAATCAGGTCAGATTAGGCAAAAAAAAAGGACCCCACGGGCCCTCATTAAAAATTGTGCTGAAATCTATTCTGAGATTATCTCATCATCAACAAGTATCCTTCCGCAATACTCGCATACTATGATTTTCTTTCTGGATTTAATATCCAGCTGGCGCTGGGGAGGAATCTGGTTAAAGCATCCGCCACAGGCATCACGCTGGACAGAAACAATTGCAAGCCCGTTCCTGGCATTCTGCCTGATTCGTTTATAGGCAGTAAGTAACCTTTCCTCTATCACAGCCTCAATCTTAACAGATTCCTTATCAAGTGTCTCTTCATCCTTCCTTGTATCTGCTATAATGGAGTCGAGCTCAGATTTTTTATTCTCAAGGTCAGCTTTCATTTCCTCGAAAGCTGCTTTAGACTCATCGGCTATCTTTTGCTTCTCTTCTTTCCTGGCAGCGAATTCCTTGATCTTCTTGTTGCAAAGCTCAATCTCAAGAGTCTGGTATTCAATTTCTTTCGAAAGAGAATCATATTCCCTGTTGTTCCTTACATTGTTCTGCTGATCCTCGTATTTTTTGATAAGAGCCAGCGAATCTATTATCTCATTATTCTTTGTTGCCACTGCATCTTCGAGGCTTTTCAATTCCTCGTTAAGCTTGCTTATCCTTGTTTCCAGTCCGGCTACCTCGTCTTCAAGATCCTGTACTTCGAGAGGTAGTTCACCTCTCAGCGTTTTTATTTTATCAATTTCCGAATCTACAAGTTGAAGTTTGTAAAGAGCCTGCAGTTTCTCTTCAACAGTCATCTCTTTATCAGCTGACTTCTCCTTCGGTTTTACTTTTTCCATGCTTGCAAATAGTTTATCGGATTTGTATTACTTTTTGAAAATCGGACTGCAAATTTAGGGAATTTTTTTGTAATTATCTCATATAAAATCTCAAGCGAGAATTTTTCACTTTCATAATGCCCTAAATCTGCAATTATCATTTTGTCGCCGGTCTCGAAAAAGGAATGATACTTAATATCACCACTGATATAAATATCAGCTCCTGACTGCCTTGCCCTGGATATAAGTGATGCTCCAGCTCCACCGCACAGCGCAACAGTATTTATCTTTCTGCCGGTATTCCCTGAATATCTTAATCCCCTGGCATCGAATATATCTGCGAGTCTTTCTAAAAAAGCCATGGCATCTTCAGATTTTTTGAGTTTTCCTACGCAGCCCATACCCTCCTTAAGCATTTTGTTTTCGAGCCTGTAAATATCGTAAGCTACTTCTTCGTAGGGGTGCGCATCAAGCAGTGCCTTTATCACATTTCCCTCCAGGTAATCAGGCATAATCATTTCAAGCTTAATCTCATTTTCATGATGATCACTCCCCTTCTGTCCAACAAAAGGACTTGCATCGCCTGATGCCCTGAATGTTCCCGTACCTTCCGATGAAAAAGAACAGCGGTCATATTTTCCAATGCTCCCCGCTCCTGCCCCGAACATTGCGTTCTTAATCTTTTCGAGGTGCTCTGGCGGAACAAATGTAACAATCTTAAGCAGGCGTGAGGCCAGTGCATCAAGTGCTTTGATATCGGAGAGGCCAATCTTTTCTGCCATCCTGTAACTTACCCCGCCTTCAAGATTGTCAAGATTAGTATGAGCCGAATATATTGCAATGTTATTCTTTATCGCCTTGTAGATTATCCTTCCATGAAAGCTTGCTGCATTTATACTTCTGAGGTTTGGGAAAATAAGCGGATGATGAGATATAATTATTCCAGCTCCTTCATTAATTGCCTCATCCACTACCTCTTCCGTAATATCAAGCGCAAGAAGAGCCTTGCTGATTTTCTGACCGGGGTCGCCAAGCTGCAAACCCGAATTGTCGTAATCCTCCTGCAGGCTCAGTGGAATCCTTTCTGAAAGGTATGAAGTAAGTTCCGGGATTTTCATTTCTGTTCAAATTTATGCATCTCTTATCTCCACCAGCATTGCCCTCACTTTTGTAAGTCTTTTTATTATTTCATGGTTTTGTTTCAGATCGTCGGGATTTTCAGACATCTTCTTTTTTACGCCTGCTATCGTCATCCCCCGGTCCCTGAGAAGATAGTGGATCAACTTGAGGTTTTCAACATCTGCAGGAGTAAACAGCCTGTTGCCTTTCTTGTTTTTCTTTGGCTTAAGGATATCAAACTCCTTTTCCCAGAAACGAACAGCTGAAGTCTGTTCGCCAAGCATCGATGCTACTTCTCCTATCGAATAAAACAGTTTTTCTCTTTTCTTTTCTTCGCTCATTTCACTGCTTGTATTTAACATTACCATCACTGCTTATACTTATACCTGAATCGGGAAAATCTTCCGCAACCAGTTCTATTATCTTTTTTATTGCTCTTTTTTGAGGATCATACTTTACATGCCCCATATTATCCTGGTACACCGGTATAATGTCTGCTTCAACAAAGTTACCTGATAAATCTGTCTTTACCTTCAAAACAGGAGCAAAACCGTTAGGTCCCGACAGGTTAAAACGCCTGTAGGTACAAAAATTTCCAAGACTGTAGGCAATAATCCTGTTTTTGTAAAGCTCTATTGCCCTGGTAACATGCGGACCGTGTCCGAATACAATATCAGCTCCTGCATCAATTACCCTGTGCGAAAATTCGTATACATTTCCCCTGTTTTCACCGTAAAAAGACTCTGTTTCCCTTGTAATATTTTGATATTCTGCTCCTTCTGCTCCTCCATGGAATGACACGATCACCACATCACATGTATCATCGAGCATTGCTACCAGTGATTCGGCAAACCCGATATCTGTGATATTAAGGGTTCCCTTATTGGGAGAAAAAGCTACAAAACCATATACTACCGAGTCTTTGCAAAAAATACTGTAAGGATAATCAAGTAATCCTGCATATTTAATCCCGAGCGAATCAAAAAGCCTGATTGTACGGTTCCTGCCTTCAGGCCCGAAATCTCCGATATGGTTATTGGCCAGGCTAACAAGGTTAAAACCTGCATCATGAAAAACTGAAACATATTCTTCGGGTACTCTGAAAGCGTAGCAGCGTGTTGTGTCTTTACACCTTTTTGCCAGTTCATTATAGTCGGAGAAGGGACCTTCCAGGTTGGCAAATACCAGGTCGCTTCCTTCTAGATACTCCCTTACAGATTTAAGAAGTGGTTTGGGGTCGTTACCTGGTGGCAGGTATATTCCCGAAGGAAAGGCTGTGCCCATCATTACATCACCAACTCCGGTAATCGTAAGAATCCGGCTGTCAGGAAGAGTGTCGGACTGTGCCTCCTGCCCATCAACAGGCACTCCCGGGATAAGAACAAATAATAATAAAGTGAAGACTGCAAACCCGTTCATTGGCATAATGTGGTACGGATTAATCAAACGACTGGCCACTGCGCATTGCCAGCTCAATCATGCGTTCGTATTCGTCTGCAGTAAGATCGTTGAAGTAATAATTGGCAGGGTCAACCTTTTTCCCGTTCAGGGCAACCTCGTAATGAAGGTGAGGAGCGGTTGACAGGCCCGTGCTGCCCACATATCCAATTACATCTCCCCTCTTGACTTTCTGCCCCTGTTTCACATTGAACCTGCTTAAATGAGCATAGGTTGTTGCATAGCCGTAACCATGATCAATTTCAATATGCAGACCCAGGCCTCTTTTTGAGGAGATAACCCTCTTTACCGTACCATCGCCGGTAGCATAAATCTCAGTACCGGTAGGTGCAGTAAAGTCCATACCCCAGTGAAACTTCCTTATTTTATAAATTGGATGTATCCTGTATCCCCAGCCCGATGCAGTGCGCTTAAGGTCGTTGTTACTTATGGGCATTATTGCAGGTATCCGTCTGAGCATCTCCTCCTTTTCGCTGGCAAGGGCAATAAGATCGTCAAAAGACTTACTCTGAACATAAATTTTCTTAAGTATCTTATCAAGCCTTACAGCAGTACCGGTAACAATCTCTGAATTATCATAACCTTCAAGCTCTTCATAGCGGTTTACACCTCCCATTCCAACTTCCCTCAGTGAATTGGCTATTGGTTCTGCTTCGAATATGGTTCGATAAAGATTATCATCATTCTCCTGGAGGTGTGAAAGAACAGCCTCCACTTTATCCATTTCCCTGTTAATCAACTCATACTGGAGAGTCATCTGGTCAATCTCTCTCCTCAGGGCCTTCTCTTTTGGGGAGTCAACAAGCACTGTAAAAAGGGCTCCGTAAACTACCGCAAGCATCACCGAACCAATAAAATACGCCAGAAAGCGCAGGAACCTCTCCCTGAAGCTCAGCCTGATCAGGTCGAAGCTCAGTGAATCGGGATTATATTTATATTTGGTTTTAGCCATACTGCTTGAACTTGAGGCAAATATACAACTTATTTACTAAAACGCATTTTGTGAATTTTCCACTTATCAACAATTGTAGTAAAATTTTGATTATTATCTTGCTGTATCAGCTTCGAGTTTTTCGATCATCTTCTGATATTCACTGCTGCTAAGGTCATCATTAAAGAAGAACAAGGGGTTTATTATCCTTCCGTTAAGATGCACTTCATAATGCAGGTGCGGACCCGAAGAAATTCCGGAACTGCCTGATAAGCCTATTAGATCGCCTCTTTGTACCCGGTCTCCCTTTTTCACATTAAAGGCACTCAGATGTCCGTAAATTGTTTTATATCCATAACCATGGTCAATTTCTATCCTGTTCCCGAAGCCGTAGGGTGTCCATGCAGCTTTGGTAACCACACCGGCCCCTGTGGCAAAAACATCTGTGCCAACCGGCGATCTGAAATCCTGACCGTAATGCCATCTCGAGACATGAAGAACAGGGTGATCATCGCGGTACCTGACACCCTCTCCAAGAGGAATTCCAACCATAACAGGCTGAATAAAAGGAATATGATCGAGTTTGTGCTTCCAGGTTTCTGCAACAGGTATTATTTCTTCAAAAGATTTTGATTGCACATAGGTTTTTCTCTGCAACTCATTCAGGCTCTTCATTGCTGAAGTCATGATATCGCTGTTCTGGTAGCCTTCAAGTTCATCATACTTCCTGGATCCCCCAAAACCTGATTTCCTGAAGGTTTCAGGCAAGGTATCCAGTCCCAGCACGGGCCGGTAGGTATTATTTTCAACAGCAGCAATATTCTTAAGGGCATTATCAAGCCTTGAAAAGTCATTCTCAAGCAGGGAGTAACTGTTCCGGATCATCTCAAGTTCATTTTCCAGGCGCAGCTCCTTGGGCGATCCGAAAATCTCCTTAAAACCTAAGCCATAGAGGGCTCCCAGCACAAGGCTGACAGATAGCACAAAGGCCAATCGGCCAAGCTTTTGCTTAAAGCTTAATTTAAGCTGCTTGAAAATTAAATTTTCCCTGTCTAAACTGTACCTCTTTCCCAACATTCAGGACAATCTCAGTTTGTTTTTTATAAACTGCGTGAGCAAATCTAATTTAAATAAACTAATTTTACAAACTCATTTTAATGTAAAGTTCAGGTATGATGGCATATCCGGAGTTTTCAAGGCATATTTTACAGGCAAAAACCCGGTTATTTTAGAAGAAAATATGAATTCACAGCAATTAAGATCTACGTTTTTCGAATTTTTCAGATCAAAAGGTCATAAGATAGTAGCTTCGGCTCCGATGGTGGTTAAGAACGATCCTACCCTTATGTTTACAAACGCGGGGATGAACCAGTTCAAGGACATCTTCCTCGGACACCAGGCAGCTAAAGACCTGCGTATTGCAAACACACAGAAATGCCTGAGGGTGTCGGGCAAACACAACGACCTGGAAGAAGTTGGGCACGATACCTACCACCACACCATGTTCGAAATGCTTGGCAACTGGTCGTTTGGAGACTATTTCAAAGAAAACGCGATAGAATGGGCCTGGGAATTTCTGAATAAAACCCTTAATATTCCTGCTGATCGCATTTATGCTACCGTATTTGAAGGCAGCCCGGAGGATAATATCAGCCGTGATAACGAAGCTGCTGCGGTGTGGGAGAAATGCTGGAACGACAGTAGCAACAGAATCCTGGATGGTTCAAAAAAAGACAACTTCTGGGAGATGGGAGATACAGGTCCCTGTGGTCCATGCTCAGAAATACATATTGACCTCAGAGAGGATGATGAAAGAAAGAAAACGCCGGGTCACCTGCTTGTAAACAAGAATCATCCGCTCGTAATAGAGGTCTGGAACCTTGTTTTTATACAATATAACCGCAAGGCTGACGGGAGTCTTGAATCCTTACCTGACAGGCATGTTGATACAGGAATGGGCTTTGAGAGATTATGTATGGCAGTACAGGGTAAAAAATCCAACTACGACACTGATATATTCCAGAAGCTAATTGCCGAGATAGGTACTCTTTCGGGTATCAGATACGGATCTTTTGAGAATTCTGATATTGCCATGAGGGTTGTGGCCGATCATTTAAGGGCAGTATCCTTTTCAATAGCCGATGGTCAGCTTCCTTCAAATGTTAAGGCCGGCTACGTAATAAGAAGAATACTTCGCAGAGCCATCCGTTATGCCTACACCTACCTCTCCATCGAAGATCCTTTTATCTACAGGCTCATTCCGGTACTGATTGATACCATGGGATCTCATTTCCCCGAATTGAGCAAGCAGGAAAAGAATATTACACAGGTAATCCTCCAGGAAGAAAAAACCTTCCTGAACACACTGGGGAAGGGTATAAAACTGATAGACCGGAAAATTGAAGAGCTTAAGGCTGAAAACAAATCTGTCTTCAGCGGTGTGGATGCATTTATCCTGTACGACACCTATGGATTTCCTCTTGATCTGACTCAATTGATCCTGGCTGAACATGGCAAAACAGTCGACCTTGATGAGTTTGAATCAGAAATGGATAAACAAAAACACCGTTCAAGGACTGACGCAACAAAGGAAACCGACGACTGGGTGATACTTGAGGAGGATACAGACTTTCAGTTTACAGGCTACGAGAATACAAGCGACAATATCAGGATAACCCGCTACCGGAAAGTAAAAGTTAAAGGCGAGGAGCAATACCACCTCGTTTTTAACCAGAGTCCCTTTTATGCTGAATCGGGCGGGCAGATTGGCGACAGCGGTACAATTTCAAACTCCGTGGGCTCATACAGAATACTCGATACCATTAAGGAAAATAATCTCACCATACATGTAACTGACACTCTGCCGACAAATCCCGGGGAAGAGTTCCTGGCCAGCGTCGACAGGGAAAAAAGGCACTTTACTGCCTACAATCATACAGCCACTCACCTTTTGCACTATGCATTAAGGCAGATACTCGGAAAACACGTTGAGCAAAAAGGCTCGCTTGTTACAGATGAAAAACTGAGGTTCGATTTCAGCCATTTCAGGAAAATTACTCCTGAGGAGATCGGGGAGATTGAAACAATGGTGAACGGGCTGATCCGCAAGGACATAAAGATGGACGCTATCGAGAATATTCCGATGGATGAAGCCATTGAGAAAGGTGCCATAGCACTTTTTGGTGAAAAATACGGCGAACGGGTCAGGGTTGTTTCCTTTGGCGATTCGGTTGAACTCTGCGGCGGCACACATGTAAAATCGACAGCCAATATCGGGCTTTTCAAGATAATATCTGAAGGAGCAATAGCAGCCGGCATCAGGCGGATAGAAGCAATAACATCAACAAGCGCATTCCACTACCTCAATACCAAACTAAAGATACTTGAAGATATTTCTGAGTCGCTGGGTAAATCAAGCAACGTGGCCGAAGCTGTAATAAAACTTGTTGAAGAAAATGAGCAGCTCAGGAAACGCTTCGAGAAACTTGAATCCGAAGGTGCTGGCATGATTAAAACAGAACTGCTCCAGAGAGGTGAAATTATTAATAATATCAGGGTTCTGACAGGCAATATCAAAGTAAGTTCGATGGATATGCTTAAGAGCATAGCCGGAAAAGTCCGGGAATCGGGAGAAGAATTAGTGCTTGCCTTAGGTTCCAATATAGAAGGCAAAGCCAATCTTCTTTTAATGATCAGCAAAGACCTTGTGGAAAAGAAATCTCTTGATGCATCAGTCATAATAAGGGTGGCTTCGAGGGAGATTAATGGTGGCGGAGGGGGTCAGCCCTTCCTGGCTACCGCCGGTGGCAAAAATCCTGACGGAATCGATGCTGCCCTCCAAAAAATTAAGGAAATCATAGCAGAATCCTGAAAGACTCTACACCCATCTCGCACTATGGTCGAAAACGATATTACTTGTGTCTTTGACTATAATATTGATTACGTGTTCTTTATGAACAATTAAAAGTGATACTATTGTAAAACATTTTTGTTGTTCGAAAAAATTTCTTATTCTTGCTTCAACCAAAAAAACCTAAACATGGAAGTTACAAGGACATTCGACATTATTGACCTGAATATTGAGAAATACCCCAGGGAGCAAGCTCTTTCAGGTAAGAAAGGCGACACCTGGAGGCATTATTCCACCCAGGATTTCAAAGATATGTCTCAGCAGGTAAGCTACGGGCTTATGGCACTGGGCTTAAAGAAAGGAGATAAAGTTGCAACTATAACAGGCAACAGGCCGGAGTGGAACTTTGTGGATATGGGACTGTCAATGGCCGGGATGATTCATGTTCCTGTTTACCCTACAATTGGACCCGAAGAGTATAAATACATATTTACACATTCAGAAGTAAAAGTTATTTTAATTTCAAATACCGGTATATACAACAGGATTAAGGATGTGATAGGAGATATTAAGAGCATCCGGGAGATATATTGTTTTGATGAAGTGGATGGTCTTAAGAATTTTGATGAGTTGATTGAACTTGGCAAAGTAAATGAAGAAAAATATGCTGGTGAGCTTGAAAAGATTAAAGAAGGGATTAAGCCTGAAGATCTTCTTACAATAATCTACACCTCGGGCACAACAGGGCAGTCGAAGGGAGTTATGCTGAGCCACAATAACCTGGTAAGTAATTTCACAAACGTCGGACATATTCATCCTTTTGGCTTTGGAGACAGGGCTATGAGTTTTCTGCCACTCTGCCACGTTTTTGAAAGAATGGTAAACTACCACTACTACTACAGTGGTATCTCAATATCGTATGTAGAGAATATGGGAACTATAACCGAATTTATAAAGGTTGTTAAACCCAATGTAATGACTGCTGTTCCGAGGTTACTTGAAAAAGTATATGACGGGATAATAAATAAAGGTAAAAACCTTGGCGGAATAAAGAAAAGACTGTTTTTCTGGGCTGTTAATCTGGGTCACAGGTATGAACTCGAAGGCAAGAGTATCTTTTATCGCTTTAAGCTTGGAATAGCACGAAAATTGATTTTCAGCAAATGGCAGGCGGCACTGGGAGGTAATCTTGGATTAATGATTTCGGGAAGTGCTGCCCTGCAACCCCGCTTATCAAGAATTTTCTGGGCTGCAGGACTCCCGGTTATTGAAGGTTACGGATTAACCGAGACCTCGCCGGTAATTGCCGTGAACCACTTTAAGAAAGGACAGGTAATGTTTGGAACCGTTGGGCCTGCAATACCGGGTATCGAAATCAGGATTGCTGACGATGGTGAAATACTTACCAGGGGACCCCATACCATGCAGGGTTATTATAAAGCACCTGAACTCACAAAAGAAGTGCTTAAGGATGGGTGGATACATACCGGCGATATTGGTACTATGGTAAACGGCAGGTTCCTGAAAATAACTGATCGTAAGAAGGAAATCTTCAAATTGTCGGCAGGCAAGTATATTGCCCCGCAAATGATTGAGAATAAACTGAAGGAATCATTTTTTATTGAACAGGCGATGGTGATTGGCGAAAATGAGAAGTTTGCATCTGCCATTATTATGCCAAACTTCACCTTCCTCCACGACTGGTGCTCGATTCATAAAATACAGTACCAGAACAACCAGGAACTGGTCGGGTTAAAAGAAGTCTCAGCCAGGTTCCAGAAAGAGGTTAATGAAATTAATAAAACTTCGGGCGATCACGAAAAGATAAAAAGATTCAGGCTGATACCCGACACATGGGCTCCTGAGTCGGGAGAGCTATCACCTACACTTAAGTTAAGAAGGAATATTCTGAAAGAAAAATATGCAAATATCATAGAAGAAATTTATAGTGTTAAATAAAAAGTTTGTATAATTACAATGGGAAAATTCCTTTTTTAAAGGAACCCTGCTTCACAAAACCTAAGCAAAACGAATAACCGGCAGCTATTTGGCAGCCGGTTATTATTTTGAAACAATCTTATTTATTACTTTTGGCGAAAGGCCCGGATAAACAATTTTCTTGAAAACATTATCTTCCATATTATTAGTCCTCCTGCTCATCCCGCTTATACCGGGATGTGTATCAGAAGGATGTTATGAGGAGATCGATTCTGACCTGGTAATCAGTCTGTATAAAACCGATTCAGAAGATCCTGACAAGATTGACAGCCTTACAGTATATGGCTTCGGAATGGAAGATCTAAAGCTATACGAGATGGCAGCTCCCGGTTCCTTAATGCTACCCTTAAACCCCGGTCCACCGTCATCAACATTCGTAATCATAAATGGCACCATCTCCGATACCCTTACGATAGTCTACAGCAGCAGATATAACTTTGTTTCAAAGGGTTGTGGCTATAACTACCTGTATACAATTAAAAGTATATCATATACTAAGAATCATATTGATACCATTCTTGTTATTAACGAAAGCATTAATCCTTCAGATGAAGAAAACCTTCGTGCTTTTTTCTAGTATTCTGATACTTGGAAGCATCAGTAATTTATACGCCCAGGATTCCCTGAAGGTACAGAAGGCTCTTATTATTGGTGCCGACCTGGTAGGGCCTGTAGCAGGTTTAATTAACTCCGAAAACAGTAATCTCGAGGCTTATGTTTCATACAGGCTCAATTTTAAATACTATATAACAGCCGAAGCCGGTTATTCGGGATACAATTATTCGCAGTACAATTACGATTATACCAACGAAGGGTTCTTTATCAGATTGGGTACCGACATAAACCTGCTTAAGCCTAAGACAGGGATAGGTAATCATTTTGCCGGAATAGGATTAAAGTACGGAGTATCGGTATTCAGCCAGGAAACACCCTGGCTTAAATACGATAATTACTGGGGTACAACTGAATCCTCGGTTCCAGGGGCCACAACTTCGGGTCATTTCTTCCAGCTCTCGGGTGGCATTAAAGCAGAAGTACTCAGGAATATCCTCCTGGGCTGGACAGTAAAAGCCAACCTTCTGCTCTACCACGGCGCCGGTAAGGCGAACCGGCCACTGTATGTACCGGGCATGGGTATATCGGATGGTAGTTTCAGACCTTCAATAGCATTTCATATAGCATGGATGATACCTCTCTCGAAAAAGGGGTCTTCAGACTAAGATCTGCCTGATGGCCGGCTCATAATAAGCATGCCGGCAAATGTTATCAGACCGTTAACAATTAGCAGCTCAAACCCGAACTTATAGCCAGAAAAAAGCTCTTCAGAATAGTTGTTCAGAATAAAACAAAGTATCGGCGACAGGATAGCGATTAAAGGCATATACCTGTCCCTTATCTCTCTTTTTGTAAACAGGCCGAAAGCAAACATCCCAAGCAGGGGACCGTAAGTATACCCGGCAACAGTAAAGAGTGCTGAAATAACACTCTGGTCATTAACTGCCCTGAAAAGCATTATTACAGCCATTAACAGGAGCGAAAAGCCTATATGTACCATCTTTCTTGTTCTGCGTAGCCTGGCTTCCTCCATTGATGAAGCACCCAGGATATCCACGGTAAAAGAGGTGGTGAGTGAGGTAAGCGCCGAATCGGCACTGGAATATGCAGCAGCAATAAGTCCAAGTATAAAAAGTATTGCAACTACAGGACCCAGTCCGCCGCCGGTGGCAATAAGAGGGAAAAGATCATCAGTTGTACCCGGAATTTGAATGCCTGAACGACCGGCAAATATTACAAGAAGCACCCCGAGTGCAAGGAAAACAAGGTTAACCGGAACAAAAGCTATACTATAAAGGTACATATTCTTCTTTGCATCCTTTAATGATCTGCAACTGAGGTTCTTCTGCATCATATCCTGGTCCAGTCCAGTCATAACTATGGTGATAAACATGCCTCCGAAGAATTGTTTCAGAAAATGCCGCTTATCATTGATATCATCAAAAAAGAATATTCGTGAAAGTTCATTTTCGCTTACACCGGATACCAGCCCTTTAAAATCCATATTGAGCGACCTGGCAATAAGAATCACTGTCAGTATTACTGCAGTAAGCATAAAAACTGTCTGCAGGAGGTCAGTCCAGATAATAGTCTTTATACCTGCCCTGTTGGTATATAACCATATCAGTGCCAGTGTGAGGCCAACAGTAAGTAAAAAGGGAACATTCCATGCATCAAATATTGTTAACTGCAGTACGTTAGCCACAAGGAACAGCCTGAACGAAGCACCTATTGTTCTCGACAGCAGAAAAAAAGATGCCCCGGTCTTGTATGAATACCTGCCAAACCTGTTGTCAAGGTAGGTATAAATTGAAGTAAGTCTCAGCCTGTAGTAGAGAGGAAGAAGTATCTCGGCAATAACTATATACCCAAGCAGGTAACCAAATACCATCTGCATATAGCTGAACTGGCTGTCGATAACCCATCCAGGAACTGAAATAAAGGTAACTCCCGACAATGAAGCTCCGAGCATGCCAATGGCCACCACGAGCCACGGAGACTTACGGTTGCCAATAAAGAAACTATCATTATCTGCTTTCCTTCCTGTTAACCAGGCAATTATAAGAATAACCAGGAAATAGGCTGCAACCGCTGACAAAATTAGAACAGGTGTCATTTATTGTAATTTTGGCAAGGATAACAAAAAGTGTGCAGAGAAAAAATTAAAATGATTAAATTCAGGCATTATTAAAACATAAGCTTAAGCAGAAAAAGAATGCCTGTAAATGAATTTCCTTCGCGCCTGCTCGAGAATGCGGTAAGTGAATTTTCATCGCTGCCCGGGATTGGCAGAAAAACAGCACTGCGACTGGTAATGCATCTTTTGAGGCAATCAGAGATCGACGTTGAGCGTTTTGGTGAAAACATTATAAGGTTAAAAAAGGAAGTTCATTACTGTAGCAAATGTCATAATATATCTGATTCGGAGATATGTGATATATGCAATGATAGTACGAGGGACGAATCATTGTTATGCGTGGTTGAAAATATCAGGGATGTTATTGCAATCGAGAACACCGGGCAATACAGGGGATTATACCATGTGCTGGGAGGAATAATTTCTCCCATGGATGGTATTGGACCTTCTGACCTCAATATCACAAGCCTTGAAGAGAAGGTTAAGTCAGGGACAATCAGGGAAGTAATCCTTGCCCTCAGCACAACTATGGAAGGAGACACAACAAACTTTTATATCTACAGGAAAATCGGGTTAAATAAACTTAAAATAACAACACTCTCGCGCGGGGTTGCAATAGGCGATGAACTTGAATATACCGACGAAATCACACTGGGCAGATCGATTATCAACAGAACCCCGTTCGGTAATAACGATAGTTAACTATAGAAGATATAATTATAAACATACAGGAATACAAAACTGAATCCAAACAAACCAATAAAGCCATATGATACAAACTATAGAAGACAAATTCTCGAGGGCTGCAAAGGCCATGAAACGTTCGGCAATACGCGAAATACTAAAGCTGCTTAATAAGCCCGAAATGATATCTTTTGCAGGCGGACTACCTTCTCCTGATTCATTCCCTGTTGAGGAAGTTAAGGAGATTACCGGCTACATACTC